>JASHSD010000423.1 GCA_030036985.1 Bryobacteraceae bacterium | reverse complement strand
GGCCAGATTGCCCTGAATGGCATCGGTGATGAAGGTTCTATCCGCCTTGCTGGCGGCAGCCAGCACCGCGGCAGGCGCGAGTGACGCCGCGACGACGGCGGCAAATACGAGCTTGTTCATGGGGTCTCCTCGTCATTAGCCCCTCTCGCGATGCAAACTTGCAATAGAGAACAGCGTTCCGGGCGGAGTCTCCTGGTTTGACGCATGCAGGCCGCGCACACGGCTAACGTCGTAAATGAGACCTAAGCCATCGGGTCTCGAGCGCCGCGCGCATTCGGACATAAGCGGCCGACGAGCGCACTCGTGGCCTTCGTTGCCTTCGGATTTGGGCTGACTCGTTGTCACTAGTCGATATGCTTGCTCTACCGCGGCACGGCTGAGTATTCGAAAGTTGGAGCCGCAACGTAGTCGGTACCCATCACCGGGGTACTAACGACGTCGTCGGCGAGCAGCTTGAGTTCGTACATCATTCCTATTGCGGTTTTCAGGTTCTGCGGGTTGCCGTTGAATGTCGTATGTAAACTCCGCAGCAGCGCCGTATATGAATAGTTGAAGCGCTCCACCAGATTACGGGCGCGACCCGGCTCGTAATCGACGACCTTGGCATCCGGATAGAGATTCCATATGCCGGCAGGATTGAGCGGCACCGGGGCGCCGGAATAGGAATATCCCTCTTTCGTGCTGGCGTCTTTGACGAGCAAGCGCCCATACACGATCTGGGCAAGACGATAGTAGTGGGCCGGCTCCCCCCCGGGCGAATCGAGTGGTGAAGTTCTGGTTCCCTCGCCTTGTTCGACGATGACATTTATGGCCTTGCAGGCGCTCGGGAAGTCAGTCACCGGAAACATTTGGTCATTTGGAAACCATGTGTTATCCACCACTTGCGGATTGGATGGATGCTTGAAAATGCCGTCGCCAAGCGCGCGGAGCTTATCCTTGATTGCTTTGTAGAATTCGCCGATCGTTGCAAACGCCGGCGGGGCGGCAGCGAATTGCGGTTCGGCCAGCATCGATATTTGGTTGACGCGGAGCTTGATCGGCCGCTCCGGCTCTTCGATCACCATCAACAGATCGGAAACCAGGCCGCGCGTCAGTTTCGCTAATCTCGCGGTAAGTCCTTCATGAACATTCATCGGCAAGGGCCCCGGATAGAGCGGAATAAACCCCGGCCGGTCCATCGTGGGCGCGCCCCCGATGGCATTGAGGATGTTGGCTGCAATAGTCATATGCAGCATTTCCTGATTGGCCACGGACAAAATTATCGTCCGTGCCTCGCTGTTGTATCCGGGCTTTATGGAGAACGCAGGGGTGAGATAGAGGGGGATCGTCGCATGCTCAAGCTCGATCGCGTTCTGTAGATATTCATAGAGATCTTCTACCCGTTTGACGTCGCGGATACGGGCTATGAGTTCCGACCTGATCCTCAGCATGACCTTCCCCTATCTGCAACGGAACTCAGCGAACCACCGGTAACCCGGTGACGCGCGCGAAGTTGCGAGCCGCAGCGGTCTTGCCGCCAGAATGCTCGACATCCGGACGCGGTCCACCGTCCGCAAAGGGCGCCGCGGGAAGCCGCTGCGTTAGCGCCGCCTCGAGGGTTGGTTCGCTGCTTTCGATCACACGGTCCAGGAATTTCAGAATCATCTGGCACTTGCCCGCCGACAGGTCCCGCGTCACCGGCATGTAGTTTGGGTTCGACATCGACTGAGCGAACGCCAGACGCAGTATCTTGGCGTGGCGCTTAACGTCATGTGGGTTTGCCAGATTGACCAACTGCTTGCTCATGATGGGGTAGAGATTGGCGTACTGGGTGAAAATCGGCGCCACATCGTCCTTCCATGTCGGTTCGGCCGGCATGACATACGAGTCGCGGACATGGATTACGATGTAGTCGAATGCGCTGCGCGCCGCATTGCCCTGACCGGGCAGGCGGAAGTCTATCAAGTAGAGCTGGCCGTCGATGTACTTGCGTGGATTGCCCGGGTCGTCGCCCTTGATCAACAGACTGGCCGAGCCAGCGGCCCCCGTGGTTACCTCCGGCGGCATCGTCAAAGCCGTCGGGGGAACCCCGATATCGGGAATTGGTGCAGTCGGAGTGTTGGGGCCGCTCGCTTGGCCCCCGCCTTGCTGCGGCATGTCGCCGAGCTGGCTTATCTTGACCTGCGTGTTCGACAGTGGGACTCCGTAGCGCGCGGCGTAGATCGTCGCGCTGCTCTGCCCAGGCGCGTCGATGCGATGCACGAGCGGTTCGGCCCCCACGAAATTGCCGCCCGTTGTTTCGCGGATCGCGATCTGGCCAAACGCGCCGTTCGCGCCGGTGCCGGCGTTCAATGGAAGCGCTGCAGCGAGCGCCAACGGATGATCAGCAAGCAATGCGAAATGCGAGTCATTGAGCCGTAGCGCCGCGATACCGCTGGTATTGAGCAGCCACCCGTCGTTTTGATAGCCGATCTCGCCGATCGGCAGGAAATTGTCCTCTGTGGCGGGGCTGAACTCCGTCAATGCGGCATCTTTCAGCACGCCGATCCGCAGCGTACCGATGTCGTTTAGCGAGCCGACCGGCACGAGCGGTCCCTGAGTCGGATCGCTATTGGCCGGCGCGAGTTGGATGGCGTTGCTCAGGTCGAGCAAAATGGAACGGCTTGTGGGGTCGACATGCGCACTGAAATAACTACAGCCATTCCACGACGTGATGCCGTTCGCCGGGGCGAAACGCCGGCCCAAGACAAACGATTCCGGCTCGCCCGCGAGCTGCGGGCCGATCGCGCCCGTTACCGTTCCCAAAGTGAAGTCTGCACTATTTGGATCTCGATCGATATAACTGAACGTCGCCAGCCGGATCGAAAGACCGGCGACCGCCGCAGCCTTTAATTCGGCGAGAGCGCGACTGCCCTTGAGATTGCTCGCCCAGGTCACGTCACCCAGCACCGATTGAAAGGTGGCAGAGGCGGCGCCATCACCGCCGCCGGGCGTGCCCTGCGGCGTCAGCATCCGACCAAACCACAGGTCGCGAAACGCATGCGGCTTGTATTGCCCGGAAAAGAAATATGGCTCATGGCCGTCCGTGAGGCGGACTTCTAGTCCCCATGGGGCCGAGGCCAACTGCCATTGTGGATCGATGTCGACGAGCTTGCCGCTGGTGCGATCTTCGGAGCCAGCGATAAGCAGGCCGATCGCACTATCATCGGCTGCGCCGGTGACCGTGCTGCCGTCGGCATAACCGACCATTACAATCCGGCAATCGATGAGCCGGAACGCGCCCGAGCCCGTCGGATTCCACCAGCCGTTCATGCTTTGCTTGGTTTGAAAATCTTGAAATACTTTCTCAAACGAAGCGTTGTCATAATGGCGAACGTCATTGTTCACGGTCGAGACGTCGGCCTGGAACCTGCCCGTGAAGATCAGCCGCGTGTTGCTCAGATAGGTCATGACAGATCCTCCATGGAGCCGGCGCCTACACAAATTTCTGCAGTGATCCCTCGCCTGAGCCTGTACGACAAGCCGACAATGCGCCGTCGCTCAGGCGATCCGCAAATCGCCCATCGCGCGCCCGGGCGCTTCGATGCGCGGCGTCTGGCCGCCGCGCAGTACGCTGTTGCCCTGGAACAGGCTGCGCTGATCGATCGGCGCCGGATCGAGCCAGTCTGCCTCCGTCATCGCGCCCGACAGGCCGTAGGCGGCGAGCGCGTTCTGGTAGGTGACCTGGCGGATCGCCGCCGC
>JASHSD010000422.1 GCA_030036985.1 Bryobacteraceae bacterium | reverse complement strand
GAAGCCACCACATGATCCACCGGCAGCACCAGCTTCGATTCGAATTCCCGCAGCAGCTTCGCCGCGAGATCGAGCTTGTCGTCTTCGACCAGCGAATTCCCCACCGGCTCGCCCTGCGACTTCATGAACGTATAAGCCATGGCGCCGCCGATCAGAACCTTATCGACGACCTTCGAAAGATTCTCGATGACTTCGATCTTGTCGGAAACCTTGGCGCCGCCCAGAATCGCGACGCAGGGACGCGCCGGGTTGTTCGTCACCATGCTCAGGTATTTCAATTCCTGATCCATGAGAAGGCCCGACGCGGCCTGTTTCACGAACCGAATCATGCCGACGGTCGAGGCGTGCGCGCGATGGGCGGACCCGAATGCGTCATTCACGTAGACATCGCAAAGACGCGCGAGCTTTTCCGAAAAGCCCGGATCGTTGGCTTCCTCCTCGGGGTGATAGCGGAGGTTTTCCAGCAACAGCACTTCGCCGGGCGCGGGCAGCATGGCTTCGACGGCCGGTCCGATGCAATCCGGCGCCATCTTCACCGGTTTACCCAAAAGTTCTTCCAGCTTCTTCGCCACCGGCTTCAGGCTCATTTCGGGATTCGGCTTGCCCTTCGGCCGGCCGAGGTGCGAGGCCAGCACCAGACCCGCGCCGTGTTCGAGAGCGTAGTTGATGGTCGGCAGCGAAGCCCGGATGCGCTTATCGCTGGTGATTTCCTGACCCGCGTTCGCAAGCGGGACGTTGAAATCAACTCGAATGAAGACGCGTTTGCCGCTCAGATTGAGGTCTTTAATCGACAGTTTCGCCATGGAATTCTGAGCTTAGCAAAGCAGTGTAGGGCGGTCTGGCGGATTCTAATGCCAGTTTGTGGGGTCAGGGCTTTGAGCCTGCCGCCGGGCTTTCGCCCGGCGTCCGCAAACCAGCCGAATTACCTGAAGTAAGGCCGGAAGGTCGGCTGCACCGTTGAAAGCCCGTCGAATTCGAGTCGAAAACGCCGGGCGAAAGCCCGTCGGCAGGCTCAAAGCCCTGACCCCACATCTACTTGAGTTGATGAGCCTTCGTGGGCCGCAGGCCCATCCCCGGCTACAGTGCCGAAGTGCGGCCCCACAAACGAGACCGAAGAATCAGGTGCTATTTGCCCTCTTCGAATTCGATCGAACTCCGCACATCCGCCTTCCGAAAGCCGCTGTTGACGGACCGGAACGCAACGGTTCTCGCATACAAAAACAGCACCCGCAGCTTCAGTTCGCCGCCGCAGGATACCGGAAACCAAACATCCTTGTCGAAGCGTTGAAACGTAATCCTCGCGCCGATGTGCTGCAGGTTCGTTCCCAACCCGATTTTGACGGCGGCCGGTACATGCCCGATCCACGCGGTTGTCACCAGCACCGGCTGAAACTCATTGCGCTCGATCAGCGCCTCGCCTTCCCACGGACCGTCCTCATCGCCCGTTTCGCGAAAGGAGATTTCGTAAACGTCGTACCCGCGGTAATTCTCTTCGCCCCTGAGCGCGAACGTGTACCTTTCGAGATCCTTCGATTCGAACGGAAACCAGCCCATATTCGGGATAGCGCTCCGCCGCCACGCCACTTCGCGCGCGAAGGAATCGACCAGCGCGCCGTCGATATCCACATTCTTCCGGCGATAGCCCGCTTGGTTGTAGTCGATTTCCTTCTTCCCGTCGAAGATTTTGCCCTGCAGTTGAACCAGCGTGCGCGTCGCGCCTTTCTTCGTCGGCACCACTGCGTATTGGCGGCTTTCTTCGCGAGCCGGTTTGCCATTGGCGCGCTGCAGACGAATGAACACGTCCTGGTCGTAGACAAAACGTGCGCGAGCGGTTTCGGCGCGATCGATGTTCGCCGAGACGCGGCGCATGATCTCGTTGGCATCGGGGCGTCTGCGCCAACGATGCAGCCGCGAAACACAGCAGGCCAATGAAAAATCTCATCACGGTCTCCGGGGAAGCACTCGATCGACGATCTCGCCGTTCGGTCCCAAAAAGGTCATGCTCGGAGTCCCGTCCGCCGTGACCTGGAGAAGAATCCGCTTACGTCCCTGTTGGTCCATCAGCGCCAGCGCCGCGGCGCCGGTTTCATCGCGTCCGACCCAGACGCGCCGGTGCTTGTCGTTGACCCGCATCCCGGCAAAGCGGTCGTCCTTGTCGTCGACGCCCGCGAACTGCACGATCTGGCTCGCGCCGTATTTATCGAACGACAGACTGCCGCCGGAATCGATGACCTCGCCTTTCGCATTCCGGTACCCGCCGAATATCAGGCCGCCGTTTTCGGACCCCTCGTCGTTATAAAACAGCATCCCGGCCTGCGGCCGCGCGAACGGACGCTCGTGTCCGCGCACGATGATTCCAGGCAGCCGCGCGTGATCCGAAATCACCATGCGCAGCGTTCCGTTCGGTTCGACGATGTCGATCCGCTGCGCCGACACATCATCGAAATGCACCACTTTCGGAGTTCGGGCGCGGACCAGCACAAAGACCGCCAGAGCCGTGCTCAGCACGCAGGCGTACAGAGTCAGGAAGCGTTGCATGTCACCTCTTCGGCAGATTCGGGATGCCCAAATTGCCGCTCAATTTATCGATATCGCTAGCGTTCAGCGTGCCATTGATGAAAACCACGGTGAACTCCGCGGGCTCGGCCGAAATAATGGCGAGGCCGCCCAAGCGGTCGTTCGGCAGAGCCAGCGCGTAAATCTCGGTGGTCTCCTTCTCGTCCTTCACGTCGACGATCTTCGACCATTGCAGACTCTTCACATAAGCCCGGAGCGGCGCCAGGTCCGCTTTGCTGTACAGCCCGGGTTTCTCGAATTCATAGCTGCGGATATAAATGCCTTTCAGGTTTTTCACCAGCGCCTGAATGGAATCCTTGTCGCTGTCGTCGCCGAGAAAACCGGCAGCCAGTTTGAGCATGGCCCCGTCCAGCGTGATGTTGGTCGACCCTTTGGCCTTCGCGCCGAGTTTGTCGAGCTTCGAGAAATCGAAGTTCTGCTGCGCCGGCGCCGCGAGCGCGAAAACTATCAGGAGGAGCGCCGTTTTCATAATGTGTGCCTCGTGTTGCGTCGAATTTGTTCCTTCGCGTGCCGCAACTGCACGCGGGTGATGGCGAGCGCCTGGATCAGCTGATCTCTGGCTTCGATGGCGCGCCGCTGTTCGCGCCGCCGATACCGGGCGACTTCGGAGGGAATCGCCACCGTCATCACCAGCGCCGCAGCTACGGCGAGAACAACCGGACGCCTCCACATTGGCCCGGCGCCGCGCGTCTTCGCCAGCACGCGATCCGCGAAGCCTTCGGGCGCCGCTTCGCGCCGCAACGCCTCCCGCAGCTCGTTTTCCAGATTCACCGGCACACCTCCTGTTTCCCCAGCTTTTCCCGCAGCGCGGTGAGCGAGCGATGCAGATGGCTCTTCACCGTGCCGATCGGCATGCCGAGCATTTCGGCGATCTCGGTGGGGTCGAGATCCTCCTGATAACGGAGCAGCACCACCACGCGCGCGTTCTCCGGCAGTTCGCCCACCAGCCGGCGCAGGCGATCGTTCAGAAATGGATCCGCATCGCGGGTCTCGGCGGATGGTTCGGGCACGGATTCCAGCCCGATGCGCGGCCGCAGTTTGCGTTTGCGGGCTTCGTCGATGCAGCGATGGCAAATAGCGCGCCGCAGCCACCACGTCGCATGCGCCGGCGTTTCAATCCGCCGGATTTGCCCGTAGAGTTGGAGGAAGACGTCCTGTGCCAGTTCTTCGGCCGTCGCCCGATCGCGCAAAAAACGCAGCGCCAGACTGAAGACCAGCGACTGGTTCTCCGCAAGCACGCGGGCAAAGTCGACTTCCACACCGGCTATTACGCATCACAGCCCGGGGAGATTGCAAGAGGATCAATTATCGGATGGCCTGTCGAGCCCGTCGATCACGAGCGTATCGATCGGTCGCGCGTCGCTTCCACTCTCAACCCCAGTTGTTGCTGCATCGCGGTGAAGAGGCCGGGCCTCGGTGAATCGGGCGGTCCCGGAGGCAATGTGCCGCCAAAATTGCTGTCGTCCGGGTCCATTCGAGGTCAAAGTCGTACCGCCCCGCAAGTAGCGTATTGTCCACCACAGGCCTCGCGAGTATCGCCCGTTGCAGAACCGAGGCAAACTGCCCATCGTGATGTTATTCGCAGGAAGAAGGGCATGATCGATGCCCCCGCTCGCCGCCGGGTAAAGCGTGGTCGTCACGTTATACGGTTCGCCGGGTGGCGCGCTGCTGAGCCTGAGCTTGGGGCCGCTCTTCGCCACGGTCAGTTCGAAGATCGGAAACTCTTCCTTCCTGCGGTGAAATCTGAGATTGAAACGATCGCTCAGCAGCTTCCGCAACATGCGCATCTGATCTTCATAGGATGGACGCGAATATCCTGGCGTCGCCGCCATCACATCGTAACGATCCGTTTCCGCCCACGCCGGCCCGCCCGAGATGATCTTCGGATTCAAATCGTAAGCCGCCGCAATCAAACCGTTGACGGTGTAGTTCTTTGCCTGAAATCGGTGTGCGCTCTGCATCCGTATGAACCGGCCTTTGTTCACGCCGGTCTCTTCAGGGGCAGTTGGTTTGACTGTTGCTACCTCGAAAGCTTCGAACCCGGATTGCGTTCCGGCATCCTGACCGAACGAAGCGCTCGCGAAGGCAGCCAAGCCAGCCATGGTCAGGATGAATCGCCTTGATCTCACTTGCGGGCTTTTATTTTCAAACCTGTTCTATTTGTGGAAGCGGCCCACCAAAACGCCCTTGCCGAGGATGTGCCCTTCCATCGCCGCGACAACCTGCGCACGCGTAGCGTCCGGACCGAGGTCCAGCTTGGTGTCCAGCGCGAACAACTCCCAGGTGTAGTGATGATACGGTCCCGCCGCCCCCGCGCCCGATCCCATGAAGCCGACCTTCCGGCCCGTGTTTACGATCTGAATCTCGCCGTCGGGAAGCTTGGCGTCGGCGGGCTGTCCCTGGGCCAGTTCGGTGGCTGTGCCCGGAATGTTGAAAGCCATCCAGTGCGTCACGTCGTCGGTTTTCTTGCCCATGGCGACGTCGGGATCGTGCATCAGAAGCACAAAGCTCTCGGTGCCCGCCGGAACGTGGCTCCATTCCAGCTTGGGTGAAACCGGGTCCTTCGAGTTCTGCGTGTATTTATCGGGGATGATTCCGCCGTCCTCGAAGTCGGGCGTTGTGAGCGTGAGTCCCGGGACCTGCGGTCCGCGCCCTCTGCCGCCGCCCCCCTGAGCGAAAGCCGAGCCGATGCCCGCGGTCAGAAGCGCCGCGCCGATCGCGAATTTACGCGTCATTTTCATGTTTGGTTTCTCCTTGCCGTGTATCAGCGTAACAAAACCGGCGCTCGCCCTAAAGCAGGCCGTGCTTCTTCATCTTGTAGCGCAGGGCGTCGCGTCCGATCCGCAGTTCCCGCGCCGCCTTCGACTGATTGCCCTCGGCCCGCGCCAGCGCGTCCCGCACCAGACGTTTTTCGTGCTCTTCGAACGAATCGCCGCCGTCTTCCACCACCGGCACAGGCCCGGAACCCGAGCGCGCCGGGAAACGCAGATAGTCCGGCAGGTCCGCCACGTCGATCATGTCGCCCAGCACCA
>JASHSD010000421.1 GCA_030036985.1 Bryobacteraceae bacterium | reverse complement strand
GCAGCTATTTCGATCCCAAAGGATTTCCGCAGTCCGCCTTCGAATCCAATCAGTTCGGCGCCACAGTCGGCGGCGCGGTTGTTCCGGATCACACGTTCTTTTTGTTCTCTTATGAAGGCGATTTTGTGAAAGACGAGATCCCTTCTTTCAGCACCGTGCCTCTGCCTGCATTTCTTTCCGGCAATTTCAGCGCGGTTCCCGCCGGAGTAACCATCTACAATCCTTATACGGGCACAGCTTCCGGTTTCGGCCGTACAGCCTTCGCCGGGAATATTCTTCCCACAGGCCTGATGAGCCCGAGCGCGCTGGCGCTGGCGTCGGCTCTGCCCGCGCCCAATTACCCGGGGATAGTGAACAATTATTTCTCGAATGCGCCCCTTTCCAACGATGGAAGCCGTGTGGACGCGCGCATCGATGAAAGACTTAACGATTCCAACGCGCTGTTTCTGAGATATGGATTGTCATATTACGACACCGCCCAAAGCGCGGCGCTTCCGCTCGGCTCCGGCCTCGATTCGCGGCTGCGCGACAACCTTGGTACGTTCGGCTACGATCACACGTTCAGTCCCGAGGTCCTGACGCAGGTGCGTCTGAATTTTGACCGGACGTCGAATCCCATTTCTCCGCAGGGTTCGGTGGTGAACGATGCCGCCCTCTTCGGAATTACTGGTGGCAACGGCGTATTGCCTTATCTCAACATCGGAGGAGCGACAACGCTGGGAGTTAATCCGGCTTACTCGCCGATCAATGTCGAGTACAACTACAACGCAACCAATACCTGGAGCGCGCAGATGGGAGCGCACGATATTCACTTCGGATTCGACTGGTGGCATACGCGGATGGATGGCTTCCAGAGCCTCGCCTACGGGCCGCAGGGCGGATACGATTTTTCCGCCGCCGCGACCATGCTGCCCGGAACCGCGATGGGGCCTTACAGCTATGTCAACGCGCTCGCCGCATTCCTGCTGGGAGCGCCCACGCAGGCTGGCATCACCAGCAGCGCTTATCTGCCGAGCTACAACGATAACCAATTCGGCGCCTTCGTGACGGATCGCATGCACTGGAGACGCCTCACCATCGACCTCGGCGTGCGCTACGACTATTTCGAGCCGGCGCAGATCAGCGCCAACGCCGCCGACTACTCCATATACAGCGCGGTATCGAACTCGCTCGTGCCCGTCCTGACCAGCGGCGTGAATCGCTATGCCAACGTGGCCGCGAACAATCTCAACTTCGCGCCGCGCATCGGCCTCGCTTATCGCATCAGCGATCATCTGGTGGCTCGCGCGGGTTACGGCATGAGCTACTGGAACGGCATGCTTCCGCTCGAGATGAGCGCGTTTATCCCGAACATGTCAACGCTGCAGTACGGCGCGGCCGGCAGCTACGCCATCACGCCCGGGGTGTTCGGAACGCTGCCGACGGTTCCGGTCGGCGCAACCGCATTCAACCAGACGGTCGATTACGTCACCACCAAACTTCGCACTCCCTACACGGAGTTCTATAACTTCGGCGTCCAAGGCGACCTGAGTCATAACTTCCTTGCGGGTGTATCTTATGTCGGCAATGTCGATCGCGATCTGCCTTACACTCAGGATATAAACGCCGGCCTGCCAGGAACAGACCTTACCGGGCTGCCCTTAGCCGCGGCAGGAACAATCGCGCCCATATACCAGCTGGGCACGGGCTACAGCGCCAACTACAATTCGCTGCAGGTGAACTTCACCAAGCGCTTTTCGGACGGGCTGGCTTTTACCACGGCTTACACTTACAGCAAAGCGCAGGATTACGGCGCGGGACTGACGCCGTTCCTGAACAACATCAACCCGCTCGCCAATTACGCGGTGTCGAATTTCGATCGGACCAACGTAGTGACCTTCACTCACGACTGGCGTCTGCCTTTCGGCACGGGGACGAAATTCCTCAACAGCGGCGTGCTCGGGGAAGTCCTCGGGCCGTGGCAGCTGGATGGAATCCTGACCTACGGCAGCGGCCTTCCGTACACGCCGGTCGGCTCAGCCGCGGTGTGCGGATGCATCGGCAACACGCCGACGGCCAGTCCCGGCGCGACGTCGATCGCCGCGGGCTATCTCGGATACACCTCGCCCTACCTGTTCGGATCGTCGCTGTTCTCCGAAGCCGCGCCGGGGACTCTTGGCGTGGTCGGCCGGAATTCCGTGCGCGGCCCTTCGATGACCAATTACAATCTGGCGCTGTCCCGCCAATTCGTTTTCATGGAGACGCGCCGGCTGGAGTTCCGGGCCGAAGCCTATAACATCGCCAACTCGATTCACTGGGGCATGCCGTTTACAAACGTGACTTCGGCGAACTTCGGGCTGACTCCGTTTACGGCTTCGCAGTACGGGCCGCGAACGCTGCAACTGGCGCTCCGGCTGGTCTTCTGAGCGGCGGCGCCGACAAGCTCAGGCGCATGCGTTCGAGCTCGTCGCTTTGAAACCTGAGGGATCGCCCGAGCAGCGCCGCCGGTGTGTGGACTGCTTTGGCGATCCCGGTTTTTCCGTGGACGCGCGTCTGCAGCAAATAATGGTAAAGCTCGTGCGCCATCAGACGAGCCATGGCGCGGCCCAAGCGGCTTTCCTGTCCCACGAGGCGCGGCTCGCCGTTCATCCCGGAAACGGAGGCGAGAAAACCCCGCAGCCGATCGCAGTCGGTCTCGCTGAAAGGCTGGATGGAATCGCCCAGCACGGCGGTATCGGCCAGCGTCAGCTTGTCCGGCTCGTCCATGGGGCTCTCCGGCTCGCCCGCGCAGGTTCCGTGGAATCGAAAAACCATGGTTCGCCAGGACTGCGCTGTATCCGAGGCACCCTCCAACCATCGCACGCGCAGACCGGTGGGCAGCAGAATAGCGCCGAGTTCGGCCTCCATCGCCTTGACGAAGCCGCGGGACGGGCGTATGTCGAATTTGAGGAAAAGGCCGAGTTCGGGAGGCTCCTGTCCGTAACAGGCACACGTCGCAACCAGGCAGAACAGCGCCGGGATGGTGCGGCGGAACACGGTCTTGTGAGGCTTATTGTACGCGACCGCACTGAAATTTCGCAACCCGATTTGCGACGCCCAGAATACGCCGTGCTGCGCCCGGAATACGCCTTGCCGAGCCGCGCGCGTAAGCAAGCGGT
>JASHSD010000420.1 GCA_030036985.1 Bryobacteraceae bacterium | reverse complement strand
CCGTAGGAATCGGTGAGCACGTTGAATTCGCGAATGGCGTCGACGCCGAGCAGCTGCTGGCTGGTGCCGCCGGGCTGCATGTTGTTCTCCGCCGCGCCCGTGAATTCGACTCCGTTCAGGAGATAGAGGTTCTGCTGCGGGCGGTTGCCTTCCACGGCGAAATTATTGCCGTTGGTGGAATTCGAGACGCCCACGCCGCCGACTTTTTCGAAGGTGAAATTGGCGATGCCGGGATTGAGGGTCATCAGTTCGTCATAACTGCGGCCGTTCAGCGGGAGATCTTCGATTTGCCGCGTGCCGACGAGATTCGAGCCTTCCGAGGTTCCCAGGGTCAGCACCGGCGCGTCCTCCTTGACCGTGACGGCCTGGGTGGTTTGGCCGACCGTGAGGGCGAAATCGACAGTGGCGGTCTGGCCGACCGCGAGGTTCACGCCGGAGCGGACGGCGCCGGCGAATCCGGTCTTCTGCGCGTTGATGTCGTATAGTCCGGGCGGGAGGGCGGTCACGACGTATCGGCCCTGGTTGTCGGTTTCGCCGTGACGAACCGCGCCGGTGTCAGTGTTGGTGACGGTGACGGCTGCGCCTGAAACGATCGCGCCGGTGGGGTCGGTAATGCTTCCTGAGATGCTCCCCGATACCTGGGCGGCGAGCGGCGAGGCACACAAAAGTAGTAAAAACGAAAGGAGTTTTCGCATGTTATTCAAACATGCCATTGTAATTCATACATAACAGAGAAAGCCATGGGCGGCAGGGTTGCGGCAGAAAGTGTCGTTCGCAAAAACGAACTCCCGTCTTCATAAGCCGTACGGCGAGACGCGCCGGGCTTACGGTGCAGCAGGCGTCGGAAGGCTCCGGGGCTGCTATCGCTGTAAGTGGCGGTGAAGACGGCAAACAGAGTTGGAAGTTTCTGTCACTCGGTTTCCGGCGGTCACAACTGCCCGGCCGCCTTCAGATCGGCGGCGAAAGTGGCGAGCGACATTACGAGCGTCAGAGGCTTGTTCGTCAAAGGCACAGCGCCATAACTCATGTACCATCGGGCCGCGCGATTGTTCTTCGAATCGATGATGAGCACAACGCCTCCGACTTCAGCCGCGGCACGCAGGCAGCGTCGCGCGGCAGCAGCGGGAGTTGGCCACCGAGACCCTGGCCCTGCCGGCGGAGGTCTGTGGCAATGCGCGCGAGCCGGAACCCGGGCACATCGTACCGGGCGAGGCCGCGGCGAACCGTTTCGGGTGTGTCGGCGTAAGCCAGAGCGCCGGGAGCCAGGCTGTAGAACCCAAGGATGGTCTTGTTGTCCGCGTTGCCGATTGCGAGAAAGGTTTTCGCGGCGCCGGATTCGTGGCTCTGGCGGGCGTAACGCTGCAGGAAGTCGTTCATGGACGGATCGCCGCAGTCGAAGGACTGCCGATCATGCTTTTTCGAGATCGGCTCTTCGCGCCAGGCGGGAAGGCTCACGCCCTCTTCCGCTTCGGTTTGGGCATTGCGGCGATGGCTGCGCGCAGCCTGGCGTTCGGCGCGGGAGGGTTTTCGAGCAGGTGCAGCACTCGGAGGCTGTCCCGCTCGGACAGGACGATACGCTCGGATTCCTCGATCACCGCCCTGGCCTCGCGCAAAGCGGGTTGCAGAACAAAGCCCGTCAGGTCTGTATGCCGCAACGCCGCCGCGCGCATCAGCGTGGCCTTTTGCTCCGGCCGCAGCCGGAGATTCATTCGCTTGTTGTCATCTACGGCCGCTCTGGGCATGGATAGTCCCTAACCCGGCATAGCCGGAACCAAACAGGGAGCAGTTTTTGAAAAGTTGGACCTCATGCCAAAGTACACCCAAAGGCCCGTGGATATTGCTCCGCGCACGACTCCTCGAAAATTTCCTGCCAGGAAACGCGATGATTCAGATATAGAGGTACTAATGTACTTAATTAATTAAAGCGTACACGATTCGGCGCTGCATGTCGATTTTGTGAGCATTGAAGGAGTACAAGAGCGATCAGCGGTGTTTTACGTCAGGAAGGGAGATCTTCGCGAGCGAAATCTCGTCGAGATCGGCCCCGGTTACCGGCAGAACCGCGCCCGTCCTCTCCTTGGGCAGCAGAGGCAGACGGACTTCATGCGTGGCCGAATTCGAAGGCTTCTCTCGTTCCTCGCGTTCGGCGATCAGACGCTGGATGAGCACGGGAACGCTCGTGCCTTCCTGCTTAGCCAATCTTTCGAGTCGATTTACCAGCGCTTCGGGCAACTATACGGTCGCTTCCATCCGCTATCAGTATTGCATCAGATCGGCCAGGTCGCTCTGATCAGCGGTGTGCCGCTGTTCCGACCGGGAGCTACGGCTAAAAACCGCGCCGCTACTCGCGGGCATGAACGGCAAACCGCATCTGACAAATAGCGCACACAGGGAGACAGCGATTCGTCTTTCTCAGTTGTCGGAAGGCCGTTGGACCGTATCGATGACCAGTGCATCGACTACGCTTTTAGTCGCCTCCAGTCGGAGTCCGAGTTGCTGTTGAATTGCTGCAAACAGACTTGGCCTGTCGCCGCTCTCCGGCCGGGGTATCTGTCCGTCCCAGACTGTTTCGTCCGGGGCAAACTCTAGGTCGAAATCGTACCTGCCGGAAAGGTGCGTCCGGTCGAGGACGGGGCGATCAAGCGGGGAACGCTGCAGGACGGATGCGAGCTCGCCCATCGTGGCATAGCGGGCCGGAAGGCGCGCGCCGTCGCTGGACAGAACGAAGACAAGCGGAGGCGGCCCCTCCGGCGTGGCATTGGGATCGGTCGTTGTGGCCTTCAATTTTGGTCCGCCTTTGGCGACCGTCAAAACGTAAACAGGCAGCTCTTTGGGCGCGCGATGAAGGACGAGCCGGAACCGCTCGCTTAATAATTGCCGCAGCATGGACATCTGCTCGGTTAAGTTGGGCCGGACATCTCCCGGCGTCTTTGCCAAAATCTCCCAGTGGTCGGTATCTACCCACGGCGGTCCACCGGAAATCGCCTTGGGGCTCAAGTCGTAAGCCGCGGCTATTAACGTACGGAGGGCGTGGTTACGCGCCTCGAAGCGGTTCGCGCTCTGCATCCTCATGAAGCGTCCTCTCACATCCGGGCCGGCCGGCTTGACTGTGGCCACTTCGAATGCGTTAAAGCGTGGCCGTGAGCCGCTCACCTGCGCGTGGGCGGCAGGGCGGACGGGAAAAATCGCCAGAATTGTGACAACGATGGCGGCGTGGAGCAAGCGCCGAAACGAGGATGCAGGCATGTAGAGATTCTACCTGAAAGGCTGTAGGATGTCTACAACCAGACAATGAGGCGAAAAAAGTCGAACTGTCGCGGGGAACGCTCGACATGATGATCCGTGTGGCCGCCGGCCGAGAGCCAACAGGATGTTACGTCAGGAAGGAAGACCTTCGGCACCGTCCCCTCCTTCCTTCGAGTTGATTTCCGCCGCGTCTGGCGATGGTACGGCCGGCCTCGATGATATCGCTCGAAGGGCCAGGCGGATTGCCAATCCGCCGCAGGTTAACAACCTGCCCTACATCAAATTCGCCCCTGACCAAGGCAGCGGTATAAGTTTTGTAGCCGGTTTGTATGGTTGTTACTTTCGCAGCAACGGCTTCAGATACGTCATCACCGTTCGCGCGACGATCTGCGCGCCCTGCGCCGTGGGATGAATGCCGTCGGGCTGGGTAAGGTCGGGATGGCCGCCTACGCCTTCCAGCAAAAAAGGAATGCGCGCGAGCATGTACTTCTTCGCCAGGTCCACGTACATGTCTTCGAAGGAGCGAATATATTCGGGGCCGTAATTGCGCGGCAGCGTCATTCCCGCCAGAAGGATTTGCGCGTGGGCCTGGCGGATGGCCTCGATCATGTCCGCGAGGTTCATCTTCGCGGCGGCGACGGGAAGTCCGCGCAGGCCGTCGTTGCCGCCAAATTCGAGGATCACGATCGCCGGATGCAGCGCCAGCAGCGAAGGCAGCCGCTGGACGCCGTCGGTGGTCGTATCGCCACTGACGCCCATATTGACTACGCGATAGGGATACCCCGCGGCGTTCAGCAGCCGCTGCAGATCGTCGGGATAGCTCTTGCCCGGCTCCACGCCGTAACCGGCCGAAAGACTGTCGCCGAACGCCGCGATTACCGGGCGCGTGTCTTGTTGTGGCGCGGCGGGCGGCGCAGGCGTTTCGGCGGCCGGCTCGGGCTTCGTGTCCTCTGTGTTATTCCGGTTGCCGCAGCCCGCGAGCGCAACGGCCAGCGCCACCGGAAGCGTCCATTTCAGCAGCACTGCCATAATGATGACAGACGAAAGAGTGACGGCAGCGATCATTGAAGTTATCGGGCTGACGCGGTCGATTCAGACGCCCACTCACCGGGTCGAGATTCTGCGCGGCATCGATCTGGCCATCCCGCGCGGCCAGTTCGTGGCCATCATGGGGCCGTCCGGGAGCGGCAAAAGCACGCTGCTCGGCCTGATCGCGGGACTGGATAACGCGACCAGCGGGCGCATTCTGCTCGACGGCGAAGACATCACCGGACTCTCCGAAGACCGCATGGCCGGAGTGCGTGGGCGCAAGATCGGATTCGTGTTTCAATCGTTTCAACTCATCCCGACTTTGACGGCGGAGGAGAATGTGTTGCTGCCGGCGGAACTGGCCGGCGCGGGTCGGGACGTCCTCTCTCGCGCGCGCGAACTGCTGACGCGCGTGGGGCTGGCGGATCGGCTCGATCATTACCCGGTGCAGCTTTCGGGCGGCGAACAGCAGCGGGTCGCGCTGGCGCGGGCATTCATTACCAGGCCGCCGATTCTGCTGGCCGACGAACCGACAGGCAATCTGGATGGCAAGACCGGCGCGCAGGTGCTCGATCTCCTGCTCGAACTCAACCGGCGTGAAGGAGCGACGCTCGTGATGGTGACGCACGATCCCGCGCTGGCGGAACATGCCGACCGCATGATCACGCTGCGGGATGGTTTGGTGGTGACGGATCAGGCAGTCGCTTTGCGTCATGCGCAGGGATAATTTTGTGAAGGCTCTCCGGACGTCAATCAGCTTGAATGGGGCATTCTCGCGCAACAGACCAAGCGGATTGCCAATCCGCTGCAGGTTGCCAACCTGCCCTACCCTTGTCTATGCGGGTTAGTCCATATCGCACCGCGGCCAGAATCGCGTGGCGCGAGACGCGCGCCTCCGCGGGCCGATTCATCTTCGTCATCCTCGCAGTCGCCGCGGGCGTGGGATCGCTGACCGGCGTACGCGGCTTCTCGCGCGCATTCCACACCATGCTGCAGCGCGATGCGCGAACCTTCATGGCGGCCGATCTGACAGTGCGGACTTTCCAGCTTCCGACCGCGGCCCAAGCCGCCGAAATGGATGCGCTGGCCAAGCGCGGCATCGAGCGCACGCAGATCACCGAGACGCTCACAATGGCCTCGCCGCCTAACAACGCGACGCCGCTGCTGGTTTCAATCAAGGCCGTCGATCCCGCCGTCTACCCGTTCTACGGCACGGTGAAATTGAATCCGGCGATGGACCTGCGCACGGCTCTGCAACCCACCAATGTCGTCGTGTCGGACGGCGTGTTGCTGCGACTCGGCGCGCATATCGGCGATACCATCCGCATCGGCGGGCAGCCGTTCCGCATCGTCGCCGAGGTCACCAACGAACCCGACCGCATGACCGGCAGCATCAACGTCGGCCCGCGTCTGATGATTTCGCGCGCGGGACTGGCGCGTACGGGGCTGCTGATTCCCGGCAGCCGCGCGGCCGAACGTTACCTCTTTAAAATTCCGGCAACGATTCCCATCGCGCGCGTGCGGCGCGGGCTGCACCGGGTCTTTCGCGACGCGCTGATAGCCGACTACACCGAATCGCATCCGCTGATCGAACAGGGCCTGCGCCAATCGACCACGTTTCTTTCGCTGGTCAGTCTGATCGCGCTGGTGATCGGCGCGCTGGGCGTCGCCACGGCGATCCAGGCGCACCTGCAGCAGAAGATGGATTCGATCGCCATCATAAAATGCCTCGGGGCGAAATCGACGCAGGTGCTGCGCATTTACGTGCTGCAGACGGCGGGGCTGGGTCTGGCTGGAAGCCTGGCCGGAATCGCGCTGGGCAGCCTGGTGCAGATGGTGTTTCCGGTTTTTCTGGCGCGCTACTTTCAAGTGGCGATCGTGCCGCGCTTCGATCTGATCTCGGCGCTGCAGGGGTTGATGGTCGGGATGTTGGTGGTGATGCTGTTCACCGTGCCGCCGCTGCTGGGCATCCGGAGCATTCGGCCGGCGCTGATTTTCCGCCGCGAAATGGCCGCGCCCGCGCCCAGCTTCGCGGATTGGTGGAAGCGGGCCGCAGCTTCGGTGTTGTCCGCGGTGATCCTGCTGGCATTCGTCGGCGCGATCGCGGCGTGGCTCAGCGACAGCCGCAAAACGGGCGAATATTTCGCCGTCGCCATGGCGGTGGGGCTGGCTTCGCTGGCGCTGGTCGCGTGGGTGCTGTTGCGGGGATTGCGTTGGGTCAGCCGGCATCTGCCGCGGCGCGCGGGGCCCGTCGTCAGGCAGGGGATTGCCAATTTATATCGGCCCGGAAATCACGCGGGCGCGGCGGTGATGGCGCTGGGCGTCGGCGTGATGTTCACGGTGACCGTGTGGATCGTGCAGCGGGGGTTGCTGCAGGATATTGTGCGCACCGCGCCACCGGGCATGCCGAACGTTTACCTGCTCGATGTGACGGCGGCGAACCGCGAGGCGGTCTACAAACTGATTTCGCAACAGCCTGGCGTGGAGGGCACGCCGGAAATCCTGGGAGCGGTTTCGGCGCAGATTCAATCCATCGACGGCGTGCCTTTCGTTCGCCAGAATCTGCGTGGAGTGGAGCGGCGTTATACGCGCGACGTGACGGTGTCGCCCGCGACGGAGCGGCCCGCGTTCACGCAGGTCGTCGAGGGGAAGTGGTGGCAGCCCGGCTCTCATCCCGCGACCGCCGAGCTTTCGGTGGCCGAACCGGCGGCGAAGATTCTCAACCTGCATCTCGGCTCGACGGTGGTCTGGACCACGCCGCAGAAAACCTTCGCATCGACAGTGGTTGCGATTCATCGCAGCGAAGCGGTCCGGTTGACGGCGCGCGTAGAATTCTTCCTTACGCCCGACGCGCTTGAGGGCCTGCCGGCCATTTACTACGGCGGCATTCGCGCTACGGCGGCGTCGGTGCCCGCGATTCAGAAAGCGATCTACGACCGCTTCCCGACCATCACTGTGGTCAACATGGCGGACGTGCTGGATACGATTCAATCGGTGGTGGATCAGATTTCGCTGGTGGTGCGGTTCATTTCCGCGTTTTCGATTCTGGCCGGGGCGATTATTCTGGCATCGAGCGTTGCCGGGACCCGCTTCCGGCGCATCCGCGAGGTGGTGATTCTCAAAACGCTCGGGGCCACGCGCAAGCGCATCGCGCAGATTTTTTCGATCGAGTTTCTGGTGATCGGGACGGTCGCCGGTCTGATGGGCGGGTTGCTCGCGGGCTGGTTCGCGTGGGTGGTGCTGAATCGCTTGCTGGGGGCGAAGGCCGGAGCGGATGTGCTGCCGATGGCTCTCTCGATCGCGGGTACGGCGCTGCTGGCGATCGCGACGGGTTGGGCGGCCAGTTTCCGCACGCTGGGTCAGAAGCCGCTGGAGATTCTGAGGGACGAATGAAGCGGGCGGGTCTTTTGTTGCTTGCGGCGGTTGCGCTGCATGCGGCGGATGGTCCGCATTTCGATGTCACCGATGCGCGCGGGAAAAAGCCGGGTGGCGTCAGCGCGCAGGCGGGCGTCGCGGACGCCGATGGCTGGTTTTCGCTGAATGTGGTCAAGGGGAAAGACGCGAAAGGCGATCCGGTGCTGGTCTGGCCGTTCGACGGCGCCGCTACGACGCCGGATGGACCGGAGCCGATTCCGGTTATCGTGATTGCGCGCGGGGATTCGAAGGCGCTGACGAATCGCCGGGTTGTCGCGGCGATGGCGGTTCCGTGGGTGTTGGGGTTGAACAGCGCCGACATGATCGCAAACAAGTTTGGGATCGACGCGGCCTCGCTGAAACAGGCGATTCAGGCGCTGGCGGATTCGACCGATTCCTTCGAAAAAGGCGTCGGGCTGGCCTGGGCAAAGAAGCACGCCGAGGCGGCCGAGGCCTTCGCGCAGGCGCTGAAGGAGCGGCGGAATCAGCTCACGCCCATGCCTTCGGAGATTTATGCCGCGGCGATTCTGTATGGCTCGGAGCTTTCGCGCGAAGATAAGTTCGACGATGCCGCAGCGGCCTTTCTTATTGCTCTGAGACAGCGTCCTTCGGACAAGGCGGCGCGGGAGTGGCGCGCCGGTAACCTGATTCGGGCGGGCAAACCGGAAGCGGCGGAACAGTAGAGCGCCCCGCCCCATGAAAAGTACGTGGCATCGGATTGCCCCGCAAGTTTCGCATGTAGCGTCCACGAAATAACTGGGCAGTCCCATGTGGTTCGGACACGCGACTTCAGTCGCGTCCTTAAATGTGGAGCCCAAAACGCGGCTGAAGTCGCGTGTCCGGTTATTTCCTGGACTAACGAATACTGCTGAGGATGTCCTCTACAGTTGTCTCAAGCTGAAGCGCTGCCTCCTTGATCAACGCTGCAAGCGTCCCCGTCGGCAGCGCGTTTGTCAGCGGAATAGTGGGATGTCCTTCGCGCGGCGCGGAAACAGTCATCCTGACGTGGCTGCCGGTCTGGCGCGTCTGCCTGTAGCCGAGGCGTTTCAGTGCGCCGATGAGCTCGGCGCCGCTCAAATCCCGGGGCAGTTTCACGCGTGAATCACTTCTTCACGAACGTAATGCAGCCGAATGATGTCGGGGGCTTCGCCGTCGTCAAAATGACAGGCGACGGCGTCTTTCACCATCGCCTGGAGTTCCTGCTCCGTGTCCGCGGCGGTGAAGATGGCGTGCCCCAACGCCCTGGCGGAAAAGCCTCCCTCGGGCGCGTCCTCGACCAGAAATATGATTTCGTTCATTCCGAACTTCCTCGTACCCATGCTACACGGGCGCATAAAAAAACAATTTACTTCACCCATGTTCCTGTTGTATTCTGAGGGTGCTCTGGTCTGTTCAATCCGCGCGTATTCGAGAGGATGCCTGCCCCGCAAAGCTCTCTGACACGCGAAGACATGGAAATCCGCCGGCTGGCAGCTGCGACAGAACTGCTCAGCGGCGCCACTCAATCACAGGTCGCCCACAGGTACGGCGTCAGCCGAACCACCGCATCGCGATGGCATCGCTCGATTGTCCGTCAGGGCGTCGAAGGGATGCGCAGACGGCGCGCCACCGGGCGCCCCTGCCGCCTCAAAGCCGATCAGGTTGAGGCGATCCGGCAAATGTATTTCGATGGTCCGCGCACCCACGGTTTCGACAGCGATCGCTGGACCACCGGCCGCTTGGCTGTCGCCATCGAGAAGAGCTTCGGCATCCGTTACGATCAGGACCACGTCGGACGCCTGATGCACAAATTCGGTCTGCGCGAACGGCGGTTCGTTTACCGGCCGTTGCCGGCATATGTTCCGGCGGCGGAAATGGCGGTTGCGGCGGGGGCGTGAGCGGCGGACTCTTCCCGACGCCCGGACCCCGTACGCCGGACACGCGGTTCGGACCCGCGACTGAACTTCAGTCGCGTTTGCGTCGGGACTCCTCCCGACGCCGGGCGTTCAAGGTACCTGCGATTTGCAACCCGTACTGAGGCAAAGCTCGCGAACAGTGTCGAGATCGCCCTCCGTCGGCGTCCATTTCTTCGGGTGCGTGGCAGCCTGCACGAACGCATATTCGAGCCGCCGGCTTTCGTCATTCTGCTCGCCGCGGTTCACCCACCAATCATGCCAGTAACGAAATGCCGCGAAGAGCGCGCCCTTCGACGCCGGAGATCCGTACTGACCCAAGGCTCGGACCGCGTCGATCTTGACCGGCACGGCCGGGTCCTGTAGTGCATCGACAGCAACTTTCTCCCATGCGGGGCCGGAATAATAAGCGCCGGTCTGGCCGATGACCATGAGCCAGCATCGGCCCATCGTGTAACTGCGCTCGGCGAGCGCCTGGCGAAACACCTTGTCACCGAAGGCCGGATCGACGCGCAGGAAATAAGCAACCAGCGCGGGCTCGCAGATCGGAGCGGCGATGTTGGGATTCGTAGTCACGCGCGCCCTCAGCTCCGCATCGCGCTTCGCGTAATACTGCTTCACCGGTTCGAGGATGGAACCGGTGGCGTAGCGCGCAATCAGTCCCGTGTCGGCCTTGTTGTGCTGGAGACGATCGAGCAGCGGGGCATCGAGTTCCGGAAGCGTGGCATCGGGCAGCATGGCCAGCGTCTTGTAGGGAAGGCGCGGATCGGGCCGCTTGATTTCATCCAGAAGCAGAGAGCGGGTCCGCTGCGGGTCCAACTCATACAATCGTTCCACAGTCGCGGCGAGCCGGGGATCTACCGGATAGCGGGCCT
>JASHSD010000419.1 GCA_030036985.1 Bryobacteraceae bacterium | reverse complement strand
GCTGTGGCCAGGGTTCCGAATCCCACGCCAAGCTGTTCAATCGGCAGCAGGTCGGCGGCGAGCGCCCTTTCCATGGCATCCACGATACCCACGTAGATGCCCGCCAGCAGGAAGAGAAAGGCCAGCATCGGCATGCCGCCGGGATTTGTCATAAACAGCAGACACAGCAAACCGAACAGAAAATATCCCACGCAGAGCAGCGTTTTCTTGTTCACCCGATCTCCGAGCGCTCCCGCCGGATACGAGATTGCCGCGTACAGGACATTGTGAAGGATATACAGGGCGATTCCGTACCGGCCGGCAACTACGGAACCGTATCGAGGGGTGAGCAGAGTCACAGCGCGCAGGACCAGCAGCGTGTGCGCGAAGTTGCCAAGGCCAAAGACTCCCGTGGCGCCGACGCCGGAAAACGCCGGGCAACCCGCGCAGAGACGCGATCATGCGCAGATGCGGCTGCGCTGACCTCCGTTTTTCCTCAATCGCAAACAATGCGATAAAGACGGTCACCGCGCCCGGAATAAACGCAATCAGAAAAATCCGCCGAAGCGCGATTACACCAACGAGCGAAAGCGCGATCGCCGGCCCGATAATTGCGCCCAGCGTGTCCATGGCTCCCTGAAATCCGAAGGCTCGGCCGTGGGCTTCAGGTGGCACGCTTTCCGATAAAAGCGCGTCCCGAACAGGTCCGCGCGCGCCTCGCCCGATCCACGCGATTGCCCTGATAACCAGCAATGCCACCAGGCGGACACGAAAGCGAAAGTACCCATCATCGCGGTGAGAAAATAGCCGATGCCAAGAATCGGCTTCCGCCTGCCGAGCCGGTCGGAGTAAAACGACATCCAAAGCTTGAGCAGGCTCGATGCGGCGTCTGAAATGCCTCCAATCATTCCCAGCGCGGCAGCGCCGCCGCCGAAGGTGGCCAGGAAGAGAGGAAGCACCGCCGTCGTCAGCTCGTGACCCATGTCGGAAAAGAGGCTGAGCATTCCGATGGCGAACACGTTTCGTGTCAGCCAGCGCACTCCTGGCCGTGTATGGATGTCTATTTGCGGGCGCGACAAGGGAATCCCATGGGTTGGAGCGGCTGCGCTCGTCGCAGACAGGAGTGCTCCCCAATTTACGCGAGAATCGGATTTCGAATGCCGCGCAATCTCGCTAATCGCGCCACCGCCCGAAATCCTCCTCAATCCGCTGCAACCGATCACGTTTTGTGATGCGATCCGCCAGACCCGCGATTCGCTCTTGATCTGGTCGCCTTTTATGGACACAATCTAAAGTCCGCGATGAGCCGGGCGCGCCGTCCTCGATTCTCCCGCTCGTTCCTCTATCGGTTCTGCTCATTTCTTCTTGACACGCCTGAGCTTCCTTTGGTAATTTGATCCTGGCGGTGGAGTCCGCGCCATCATCGCCTCACGGCGGTCAATGACTCCTGTAGCGGAAATGCTGCGGGAGTATTGTCGTCTACCCTCCTCGGTAGTTCCAATAAATCTATCTAATACGGAGTATGAAGCTATGGGTAAACAGCCAACATGGGACCGCCTCGGCGCACGCGGAACGATGGCAACAGCGGAAATGGTTACAGACGGACATCCCGATAAATTCTGCGATCAGGTAGCCGACGCGATTCTGGACGCGGCGCTGGCGCAGGATAAAAGGACGAAGGCGGGAATCGAGTGTCTCGCCAAGGATACTCTCCTGATCGTTTCCGGGGAGATGACCACCGGGGCCGTTCTCAACATCGAAGAGATAGCCCGGCACGTTTGGGAGTCCTCTGTCGGTTACGGCCCCGGCGACGAGCTCACGGTAATCAGCCATATCAAGATGCAATCGCCCGACATCGCGCGTGGGGGTCACACCGACGCAAGCGGAGTGGAGTCCGGCGGCGCCGGTGATCAGGGCGTCATGGTCGGCTATGCGACCGACGAGACTGTGGAGATGCTCCCGTTGGAGTATATGCTGGCGCGTTCACTTTGTATGGGTCTGAAGAACCTGCGGACTTCTGGCGAGGCAATATGGCTCCGACCGGACGGCAAGAGCCAGATCACACTTCTCGGCGAAGAGGTGAGAAGCGTGGTTCTCGCGGCGCACCATGATTCGCAGGTGTCCACCGATGAGGTTCGCAGGGTCTTGCGGCAAAAAGTGGTTGATCCCGTCCTCGGCTCTCGGCTTTCACCGGCTTCACGCGTTGTCATCAACGGGACGGGAACGTTCACTATTGGCGGTCCAAGGGCGGATGCCGGAGTCGTCGGGCGCAAGATCGTGGTCGACGCATACGGCCCTCGTGTTCCCGTAGGCGGCGGCGCCTACTCGGGTAAGGATCCGTCCAAGGTGGACCGGAGCGCGGCATACATGGCAAGGCATATCGCAAAAGCCGTCGTGGAGAATAAGCTGGCAAACGAATGCATGGTATCCATCGCCTTTGGCATTGGCCAGAAGCAGCCCGAAATGGTGCGGGTGGTCACGCGGCCGCATGCCAAGGAGGTTGAGGCCTGGGTTGCGGACCGTTTCAGAGACCTTCGTCCCGCGGCCATCATTGAATATCTGGGGCTTTCCAGCCCGAAGGGATGGACGTACCAATCGACGGCCGCATTCGGTCACTATGGGCGTGAAGATTTCCCGTGGGAGCGTACCGTGTCGGAGCCAGTGGAAAAATCGGCGTCTGTCGCGTGAACGTCGGCAAGATCCGCATCTTGTGCGGGAGCAGTGGAGGGATTTGAAAGGAGAAACTTCATGTGTGACTATTCGCTTATGAATCTTCCGAACCGGTTGGCAAACGAAGGCGAGATCCTGGTGACGCACAGGTTCTCCACAAGCTCTATCGGGTTTGTATCGCCGTATGAGTTGTGTGATGCTCCGCCCGTCGCGGGGTGTGCGCCGGGCGGTTTCTGGAAGAGGGCATGGCGGCTGATCTCAGGACCGTCGATGCATTCCGCGGCTCCCGCCGTATGTATTCCACCGGGGGCGCGGTTGAGAGTCCTGTCATTCCCCGAGCGATTGCGGGGAACTCTCGATGTGGAACCGGAAGAGGAACTAACCTTCACTCAGGTCACGGCGGCGTGGAACCAATTCCGCGATGCGCTGCGGACAAGAAGCGGGCAGGAGATTCTGCTTCAAGCCGTCGGCCCGGGCTTGGAAGTGGAAGTTGTCAGCGTGAGTTTGGCGGACGAGGTTCGGCCCGCCCCTGCGGAATACAACTACAGTCTGGTCCGGCGTCGTTGAGCCGATTGGACGCTCCGGCGGCGGCCCCGAATGCGCCTTCGTTGGGCGACTTTGGGAGCCTGAGCCGAGCCGTCGAAAGCCTCGGTAACCGGCTTTGCGATTCGGGTGTGATGTATGTTGGTATTGCCGTTCCGGCGATCCGGGACACGCCATTTTCAGGAGAATAATGTCGAATTCAGCAACGAATTTTCTTACTTTGTCGTACGAAGAGCTCGAAGAGAAGAATCTTGCGGCCAGGGAGCAGCGGGCCAAACGTATCGACTCGGGCAGGATCCAGGAGGAACGCCTCAAATACCTGACCGACGAAAAGCGGATCAAGGCCGTGATCGTGATGTTCAGCGATCTGGAAGGCCGTCTGCACATGCTCGATTACGACAAAAAATTTCTCGTGAAGAGCTACGACAACCTGACATTCGACGGCTCCTCGATCCGGGGATTTACGGCGCAGAGGGAGAGCGACCTGCGGCTCCACATGGATTGGAATGCGTTCTACTGGGGTCCGGCCGAGTTTATCGGCGAAGGCAAAGTGCTGGTCTTCGGCGATGTGATTGACAAGCAGGGCGGTCCCTATATCGGCGACATAAGGGGCGTTTTGAAATCGTACGCAGACAGCCAGTTGGCAGGGAACGGGTACGTTTTAAACGCGGCGAACGAAATCGAAGGCTTCCTCTTCAACGGTCTTGATGCCGAGAGGAACTACGTCCAGACCGGCAGGTTCGAATACGTGAACACCGGCGGCTATTATCATTCGCTCCCAGGCGATACTCTCCGGACGTTCATCGACAAGGCGGCCGAGGTTCAACGTTCGATGGGCTTCGAGAACGAGAAGGATCATCCGGAAGTGGCGCCGTCGCAATTTGAAATCAATTACAGCTACGCCGACGTGGTACAGGCTGCGGATCAAATTCAGTTGTACAAATTTCTGTGCCGGCAGGTGGCGCGAAACATGGGTCTGACCGCAAGCTTCCTGCCGAAGCCGGTCGTTGGTGTCAACGGCAGCGGCATGCACACAAACGTTTCAGTCTCCAAAGGCAACACGAATCTCTTCTGGGATCCGAAGGGCGAGGAAAAAATCAGCACGTTTGCCTGGCAGTTCGTCGACAGGATACTCACTCACGGGAACGATCTTTGCCTGATCCTGAACAGCAGTGTTAACGCATACCGGCGCCTGGATCCGCATTTCGAAGCGCCGAATCAGCTGATCGCGTCCGCAGTCGACCGCGGCGCGATGGTGCGCGTGCCGATCGGTAACGAGCGCAGTTCGCGACTCGAACTTCGCGCAGTCGGACCGGATGCAAATCCCTATATGGTCCTCTATAGCGTGTTCAAAACCGGTATCGACGGCTCGATTGCGAAGATCCCGAATTTGCGCTCAGCCAAGCGTTTTCTGCCGGACAATATCTATACGGCTATTGACGATTTCCATAATGCGGACTGGACCAAAACGATATTCAGCGAGCCGGTGCGGGAGCGTTACGTGGACCTTAAGAGAGCGTCGGCCGATCGTTGTCCGCGGCTCCTCGGAACCGTGGTGAAGACCCCGGAAATCCAGTTCCATCACGAGGTTTACAACCAGTATCTCTGGAACCAGTTCTGAGTACTGAGGCGCCTGTCAATCCGGGAAGCACGCAGCGACCGATGATCGCTATGTGACGCGATACAGGAGCAGGATCAGCGCCAGGAAACTGAGGAAATATCCGACATAGGCGTTGAGCCTGCCGTGATGCATAGCTGCCAGGCAACGCGCGATCCAACTAATACTGTCGCCGATCGGGTGCAGGAACAAGCGGTCGACGAGATGGACTTCATCCCGGCGCCTGAGGATTGCGGTACGAAAATGTACGCCGACGGTTTGGTGCGTATCTTCGATGATGTTCGGACGAAAAACGGCCTGAAATACTACCCGCACGGGATTCGAAAAACCCGTCGCGGTATAACTCATCTCGGGGAGCAGCCGCGGGATACCCCCTGCCCAGAGCGCCCGCCTTGCCACAGCGCGCCGGCGAGTCAGACGGCCAACCACGAACCACGCGAGGAAGACGAGAATAGCCAGCGCGAAAAGGCTGTAGAAGGGCGACATCGCAAACACTACAGGATTCTGTTCGCCGCCTCTCAGGAGAATCACCATTCCGCGTCCGGGAATCACCCTGGCCCCGGTCTGCGCTCCCAGATTATGAAAATCCTGCAGAAACGCGGAAGGCAGTTCCTGGTTCTGAGAAGTGGCGGTGAAGAACGGCGGGACGAGGGATGTGACAGCGCTTGCGCCCGCGAGCGGCTGAACGGCTCGATCCAGAACGGGAATGATGTAAGTCGGCAGGATCCCGAGCAGAAGACAGGAAACCGCGAGCAGAACAAGGGAGAATCGACTGCCGGTCGCGGGAGGAGGGTTAGCTGCCTTCCATGTGCCTCGGCGAATTCCGAGAAAGGTCATGGCATAGGTCTTCACGAAACACGTCACTCCCAAGGCCGCAGTCAATGCCAGAATCGCGCCACACAGCGCGAATACGATTTTTACGCCGGCAGTCGGAATCAGCGCGCTTCGCAGGAAGGACTGCAGGGTCAGCCATTCGCTGACAAACCCATTGAACGGCGGGACGGCGGAGATCGCAAGGCAACCCACCAGAAATACGGCTGAGAGCGCGGGCAAAAGGCGAATCAGGCCGCCCAGACGGTCCATGTCGCGCGTTCCCGTGGCGCCTTCAATATGCCCCGCTCCCTGATAAAGCAGCGCTTTGTAAACGGAGTGGTTCACCGTGTGGTACAGGGCGGCGGTCAGTGCGATCGCCGCGGGCGCCGCGTTGCCCGAATTTCTGAATGCGAGAAAGGCCCCGAAACCCGCGGTAATGATGCCGGCGTTTTCGATGGAACTGTGGGCGAGCATCGTCTTGAGATCGTTCTCGGTCGTGGCATAGAGAATGCCGACAATCGCCGTGATACTGCCGATAGCGAGGGCGACCAGGCCCATCCCCAGTTGGCGTCCTGGAACCAGATCTCCATTCAGCCGGAAGATTCCATAGAGACCCAGATTCAACGTGACGCCTGCCAGTACGGGAATGAAAGCGGGAGGTGACGCCGTGTAGGCTCGCGGCAACCAGAAGTTCACCGGCACAAGACCCGCCTTCACTCCGAATCCTGTGAAGCCAAGCAAAAAGACGCCCCATTCTGCCGGTGTCGACAGGCTGTCCGCGGCCGTTCGCAGCGCGGCAAAGGAGAATCCGGAGGCATTCGCCCCAACGATTAGAAAAGCGAGTACAACAGCCAGGAATCCGGCCTCCCCCATCGCGAGCAGGATGTAGCCCGCGTTCGAGTCCGTCTGCTGAGTCTGTTCGTAATTGACGAGGAGGTAGCAAAGAATCGACATGCACTCCCAAGCCAGAAGGAATGTGAGCGCGTCACCGGCTGTCAGGATCAGCGCGACCGTCGCCATGAGCAGAAAGTGAAGAGCGCCATATCTTCCGGCGGGATAGCGATTCCTG
>JASHSD010000029.1 GCA_030036985.1 Bryobacteraceae bacterium | reverse complement strand
CTGATGGTGCGGGACGGATTACGGATCTTCAAACCGGGCGCGGCCATGATCCGCGTTCCGGAGGGTTTTTTCAAAAGCAACCCCATCGAGACCCGTGTCGTTCTTGCCGGCCTCGGCGATGCGACCGACTTGCTGCGCCGGTTGCTCGACGGTGGGCACTCGGTCGTTGCCGGAAGACTGGCCGGAGCGTTTCGCAGAATTGGCCGCGGCGAAGTCGCGGACGAAATCGTGTCAACGATGAAGGCCGCAGGCTTCGACGTTCGGGAAAGCGATCCGTTCGCCGCGGGTGCGCCAATGGTTGCGCCGGCGGCGGTCCCTCCGATCGCGGCGCGGCTGCGGGTGGCGGGCACGGAAGTGAAGCGCCGGAGCTTCACCCTGCGGCCCGAAAGCCGGCTGTAGCGCCGAAGCGCCGGCCCCGCATCACACGCCTGCGTTCAAATCCGATATTATGGTCTCGCAGAAGAGACTCGTGCCCGCGTAACGGAGCGGCGCACAGTCCGTCAAACAAAATATATGATTAAAGTCGAAGGCCTGACCAAGCGATACGCACGCAACGTCGCGGTCAAGAACATTTCCTTCGAAGTAGGTCAGGGCGAGATCGTCGGTTTCCTGGGCAAAAACGGCGCCGGAAAAACTACGACGATGCGAGTTCTCACCTGCTTTCTCCCGCCCACGGAAGGCAAGGCCAGCGTCGCCGGTTTCGACGTCCTCGATCAGCCGCTCGAGGTCAAGAAACGCATCGGCTACCTGCCCGAAACCCCGCCACTCTACCCCGAGATGGAAGTTTCGAGCTACCTGGCTTTCGTGTCGCGGCTGAAGGGCATCCCGTCCGCCGAGATTCTGAAGCGCGTCGACGAAGTGTGCGACCGCACGGGCATCGCGGGCGTCAAGCATACGATCATGAGCAAACTGTCGAAAGGGTATCGGCAGCGGGTCGGCATCGCCCAGGCGATTATCCATAACCCGCCCGTGCTGATTCTGGACGAGCCGACCTCCGGGCTCGATCCGCAGCAGCAGAGGGAAGCGCGCCAACTGATCGCCAGTCTCTCGGGCGATCACACCATCATCCTCAGCACCCATATCCTGTCCGAAGTCGAACAATCCTGCAGCAAGGTGATCATCATCAACAACGGCGAAATCGTGGTTTCGGATTCGGTGGCCAACCTGCACAGCCGCCGCCGCGCCACGGAGCTGGTATCGATCGAAATCAGCGGAGCTTCGCCGCAGGCCGTGAAACAGCGCCTCGAGCAGGTTCCGGGCGTCGCGCGCGTGGTCTCCCGCGACAGCCGGGACGGCACGCCGGCCTTCGAAGTCGAGAGCATGGAAAATTACCTGGTGCGGCCGGATCTGGCGCGCGCCGTGGTGCAGGCGGGATGGAATCTGACCGAGATGCGGGTCGTCGGCGAGTCGCTTGAGGAGATCTTCCTCGAACTGACGAAATCCGAGGAAGCGGCGCCGATCGCCGCGGCCGCGGTTGCCGCCGAAGTTAAGGAGGGAGCAGTTACAACACAATGAGAAACATCTTCACCATCTGCGGCAAAGAGCTGCGATCGTATTTCACTTCGCCCATCGCGTATCTGCTGATGGCGCTTTTCGGTCTGATTTTCGGTTATTTCTTCTACAGCGCCACGGCGTACTTCGTAGTCGCGGGCCTGCGCGCCCAGATGAGCGGCGGCGGCGCTCAGCCCATGAGCATCAACGACTACGTGATTGGGCCGCTGATGGGCAACGCCAGCGTGGTGGGACTGTTCCTTATTCCGCTGATCTCGATGCGGCTGTTCTCGGAAGAAAAGCGCTCGGGCACCATCGAGCTGCTGATGACCTCGCCCGTCAACGATTGGGAAATCATCATTGGCAAATGGCTGGGCGCGATGAGCATGTATCTCTGCATGCTTGCCCTCTCGGCAATTAATGTCGCTCTGCTGTTCGCGTGGGGCAAGCCCGACTGGCGCCCAATCCTGACAGGCTATCTTGGCCTGATCCTGCAGGGGGGCACGGTGCTGGCGATCGGAACTTTCATTTCCAGTCTGACGAAGAATCAGATCATCGCGGGCGCTGCCACTTTCTCGATCTGCCTGCTGCTGTGGGTGCTGAGCTGGGTGAGTTCCTATAACGATGCGCCCTGGGCCGCGGCCGTGGCTTACTGCTCGATCCTCACTCATTTCGAACCTCTGTCGAAGGGAATAATCGATACCAAGGATCTTGTCTTTTACGGATCGGCGATTTTTTTGGGACTCTTTCTGACCTCGCGGTCGCTCGATTCCCTGAGGTGGAGGGCGTAACATGCCGAGCGGATGGATGAAAGCGCGTCAAACCAGGTACGGGGCCTTCCTGGTCCTCTACCTCGTGGTGATTCTGGCGGTTGTGGGAGCGGCCAACTGGCTCGCCAACGGTCACAACAAGACCGTCGACGTGACCGCCAACAAGCAGTACACGTTGTCGGACGAGACGAAGAAGGTCACGGCCAACCTGAAACAGCCCGTGACCATCTACTACTTCAATAAGAGCGACTCTTACGATCAGGCCCGCGATCTGCTGGATCGTTATCGGAACCTTTCCTCGAAGATTCGTGTCGATTACGTCGATCCCGACAAAAAGCCGGACGTGGCGCGCCTCGAAGGCGCGCGGGCCATGGGCGACATCGTTGTCGATAACGGCCAGAAGAAGGAAACGGCCAAGGCTCTCACCGAAGAGGAATTGACCGGAGCGCTGGTGCGGGCGTCGAAGAACGGCGAGAAGACCGTGTGCTTCGTTACCGGCGAAGGCGAGCACCAGCTCAGCGATACGGACCGCGACGGCTATTCCAGCATCAAAGACGCGCTGGAAAAGAACAACTACAAGACCGACACCATTTCGCTGATCGAGAAGCCGGAGGTGCCCAAGAGCTGCAGCGTGGTGGTCGTCGGCGGACCCAAGCACGATTACCTGCAGCCCGCGCTCGATGCGCTTAAGACCTACGTCACCGGCGGCGGAAAGGTGCTCTTCAATCTCGATGCGGTGCTGAATGTGCCGGACGAGAAGATGGGCGATACGCCGAAGCTGGCGGAAATGATTTCGCAATGGGGCGTCACGCCGGACGGCGACGTGATTCTCGACCTCAGCTCAGCCAGCCGCTTGTTCGGACAGATCTCGCCGGTGGTCGGTTCTTATGAGAACCATCCCATCGTGCGCGTGATGGGCGACAACGCAACCGTCTTCCCACTGGCGCGCAGTCTGGATGTGAAGTCTCCGGCCGAGAAGCTTTTCTCGAGCACGGCGGACAGCTATTCGCTGATCAATCCGAAGACGCCGATCGACGACGCGGAACTGCAGAAGGCGAAGAAAGGTCCGTTCGTGCTGGGCGCGGCCGCGACCGTCGGGACGGGCTCGAACGCGGCCCGCATCGTGGTGGTGGGCAGCTCGAGCTGGATGGCCAACAACATCATGGCCGCGCCGATCGGCAACCGCGATCTTGCGCTCAACATGATGAACTGGCTGACATCGGATGAAGACCTGATTTCGATCCGTCCGAAGGAGCCGGAAGACCGGCGCCTCAACGTGACGGGCAACACCATGCGGGTTCTGTTCATGACCAGCGTGGTGCTGCTGCCGTTGATCGTGGTTTTCTCCGGCGTCTCTGTGTGGTGGAAGCGCAGATGAAGTGGTTAGCGGGGCAGGCTTTCAGCCTGCCTCCTGAATTGCTATGAAACCTGGTGGACTTTTAACCGCAACAGCCATTCTCGCTATTCTGGGCGGATTGATCTGGTGGTCGAACAAGCATCCCACCGCGGCCGCGAGTTCGACTCCGGCCAGCCCGAAGATCCTTTCCGTCGACACAAAACAGGTCGATCAGATCACGCTCACGAAGCCGGGCTCGGAGCCGATTCAGCTGGATAAGCTGGCCGACTCCTGGGAGATCGCCCAACCCAACCCGATGCACGCTGATCAGGACGCGGTGGGTACGTTTCTCGGCAGCCTTGCGCCGCTGACCAGCGACCGGCTGATCGAAGATCATGCCACGAACCTTGCCGAATACGGCCTCAACAATCCGTCCGAAGAGGTCGACATCGGTCTCAAGGGCGGCAAGACCGATAAGCTGCTGATCGGCGCCGACACGCCCGCGGCAACCGGAACCTACGCGATGCTCGAAGGCAATCCGAAGGTTTACACCATCCCGACCTACGTCAAGACCGGGTTTGACAAGACCGTCAGCGATCTTCGCGACAAGCGGCTGCTGACGTTCAATCAGGACAAGCTCACTTCGGTTACGATGACCGGAAAAGGTCCGGCGGTCGAGTTCGGCAAGAACGCTCAGGGCGACTGGCAGATCACCAAGCCCAAGCCGATGCGCGCCGACTCGCTCACCGTGGACGATCTGGTGCGCAAACTGACCGACGCCAAGATGGATCTCTCTTCGACCGATGCGCCCGAGCAATACGCCAAGGGCCAGAGCGTCGGGACCGCGACGGTCACCGATAACACGGGAACGCAGACGCTCGACGTCCACAAGGGCAAGGACAACAGCTATTACGCGAAGAGCACCGCGGTTGCGGGCATTTATAAAATCTCCGGCGACCTCGGCGACAGCTTCGGCAAATCGCTCGACGATTACCGCAACAAGAAGCTGTTCGATTTCGGTTTCAACGATCCGTCGAAACTGGAACTGAACGGCACGACTTACCAGAAGGCCGGCGACAAGTGGATGTCTGGCTCGACGCAGTACGACGCGGGCGCCATACAGAGCGTGATCGATCATCTGCGCGATCTCTCCGCGACGAAGTTCGCCGACAAGATGGCCGGTACGCCGGCCTTCACCATCGGCATCACTTCGGGCGAGAAAAATCGCTACGAGAAGGTCACGATCGATAAAGACGGGGACGCATACGACGGGCAACGCGAGGGCGAGCCTTCGGTATACGTACTCGACGCGAAGCCCGTCGACGATATGCAGAAGTCGATCGCCGCGGTCAAACCGGTTCAGCC
>JASHSD010000028.1 GCA_030036985.1 Bryobacteraceae bacterium | reverse complement strand
CGAGATCCTGCGCGTCAAATTCGAGGAACAACTCAGGAGCCAGAAGCGGAAGGAATCGAGCATCGCGGTTGAAGGAAAGCCAGCGACCGGACTCCGTCCCTGGCGAGAAATCGTGACACCGCACCCGGACGTGGCATCGGGGCGCTATCAACAAGCCGAGTTCGCAGCCGATCTTTGGCAGGTTTACCTCCGCGAGGGTTCGGACGAGTATAAGGACCCCGTCGAGTTCTTTCGTCGGACGTTCATCACGGAAGGCCTGCAAAAGCTGCTAGCCAACGCGCTGCTGCGGCTGGGCGGGAACGGCGGCGACCCGGTAGTGGAGTTGCAGACCAATTTCGGCGGCGGCAAGACCCATTCGATGCTGGCGCTGTGGCACCTGTTCGCTGGCGTGCCTGCCGGGCAACTTCCCGGTCTGGAGACGGTAACGCATTTAGCGGGTGTATCCCAGCCGCCGAAGGTGCGCCGCGCCGTTCTCGTGGGCAACCGGCTATCCCCGGCAGATGTGCATACCAAGCCCGACGGGACTGTGGTGCGCACGCTGTGGGGTGAGTTGGCGTGGCAACTGGGCGGCAAAGAAGGCTACGAGATGGTACGCAGCGCGGATGAGAAGGCCGTCAGCCCTGGCGACTCGCTGCGACTCCTTTTCAATAAGTATTCGCCTTGTCTGATTCTGATCGACGAATGGGTGGCTTATGCGCGGCAACTTTACAACAAATCGGATCTGCCCGCGGGTGACTTCGACGCGCATTTCACTTTCGCGCAGACACTGAGCGAATCCGCGAAGCTGGCCGACAAGACCCTGCTGGTGGTGAGCATCCCGGCTTCCCAGAACGAAATCGGAGGCGAGGGTGGGTTAGCGGCACTGGAACGCCTGAAGAACGTCATCGAGCGCGTTGAAACGTCGTGGCGTCCGGCTAGCGCGGAAGAAGGTTTCGAGATCGTTCGGCGGCGATTGTTCCAGCCAATCACAGACCCGGAACTATTCACGGCGCGGGATGCGGTGGTGAAGGCCTTCGCGGACGAGTATCGAAAATTCGCGCAGGAGTTTCCTTCGGAGGCGGGCAAGTCCGAGTATGAGCGCCGTATGAAGGCGGCGTATCCGATCCACCCGGAACTATTCGACAGGCTGTACAACGACTGGTCGACGCTCGACAAGTTCCAGCGGACCCGCGGAGTGCTGCGCCTGATGTCGGCGGTGATTCATGCGCTGTGGGAGCGAGAGGACAAAGGGCTGATGATACTCCCGGCCAGCGTGCCGGTGGACGCGCCCGCCGTCCAGAGCGAACTGACGCGTTACCTGCCGCCCGTGTGGGACCCGATTATCGAGAAGGACATTGATGGACCCAACTCGCTCCCGCTGAAGATCGACCGTGAGAACCCAATGTTGGGGCGCTACTCCGCGACGCGCCGAGTGGCGCGTACGCTGTACCTTGGGTCGGCTCCGACACAGGACTCCGCGAAGAAGGGCCTCGAAGACAGGCAGATCAAGTTGGGCTGTGTCCAGCCGGGCGAAACATCAGGGACGTTCGGCGACGCGCTGCGGAAGTTGGCGGATGAGGCGACGTACCTGTACGTCGATGGAAGTCGCTATTGGTACGCCACGCAGCCGAGCGTAAATCGATTGGCGGAAGAACGAGCGGAGCGGTATCACCCGGAAGACGTCACGGAAGAGATCAAGCGGCGGCTGATGGAAGAGCCGAAGCACAAGGGGGACTTCGCAAAGGTCCATCCATGTCCGACCGGTTCCAGTGACGTTGTGGATGAACCGGAGGCGAAACTGGTCATCCTGAGCCCGGACTGTCCTCACAGCGCAAAGACCGATTCAAGCGCGGGCCGGCAGGCGGCTCTGGAGATTCTGAATCGTGGGTCGGCTGGCCGGAACTGCGGCAACATGCTGGTTTTTCTGGCAGCCGACAAGACCCGGTTGGCGGACCTTGATAAGGCAGTCCGGTCTTATATGGCCTGGCAGTCCATCGACAAGGAAAAGGTTTCGCTGAACCTGACGCCATTCCAGGCCAACCAGGTGGAGCAGCGGCTGGACAGTTCTGACAAAGCCGTCAAAGGCCGAATTCCCGAAACATATGTCTGGCTGCTGGTTGCGGGACAGAAGCGGCCGGAGACAGGCCAACCCTTCCCTGCGGTGGAATGGCAGGAACTCCGGCTTCAGGGACAGGATTGGCTGGCGGAGCGCGCCTCGAAGAAGTTGAAGAACGACGGCCTGCTGGTCACGAGCATGGCCGGGACTATCCTGCGCTTCGAGATAGATCAGGTGCCATTGTGGCGGGGGAATCACGTCGGTGTGAATCAGTTGGTGGATGACCTCGCAAAGTATCTTTACTTGCCGCGCGTGAAAAATGCGCAGGTGATACTCGATGCGATTCAGGACGGGGTAGGCCGACTCACGTGGGCGCAGGATGCCTTTGCATATGCGGATTTCTACGACGCTGCGGCCGACCGGTATCGAGGCCTTGAAGCCGGTCGCCGCCCGACTGTCCAGTTGAATGCAACCAGCGTTGTCGTTAGGCCGGAAGTGGCGGTCGCACAGCAGGAGAAGGAAGCTGAGGCAGCGGCGGCAGCAGCCCGGCCTGCGTCATCGACGCCAGCCACAACCCAGTGTGGCCCGGAAAGTGGTCCGGGCGCCGCGTTGTCGGGAACAGCACCGACTGCCGGTAGCGCGGAGCCGAGGAAGGTAGCTTTACGCCGCTTCCACGGCACAGCGAGGATCGACGCGACGCGTCTTTCGCGAGATGTCGATCAGATCGCCAGCGCCGTCGTGCAACACCTCGGCGGCCTGCTTGGGGCGAAGGTGAATATCACGCTGGAAATCGAGGCTGAGATGCCATCAGGCGCGCCGGACAACGTCGTCCGAACAGTCACCGAAAACTGCCGAACGCTCAAGTTCGAGAACTCAGGATTCGAGGAGAGTTAAGGCTCCGAGTTAGACCGCCAGCTTCAACTTGATCGCGTCATTCGGTGCGTGCGCCAGGTCCTGTTTTGTGCCGAGGTAATGCTCCGTCGTCTGAACCGACGAATGGCCGAGCAGGAGTTGAATCTGCTCCAATTCCCCGCCCGCGGCGCGACAGAGCTTCGCGGTCGTTCTTCTCAAATCGTGCGGCGCGACGTGCGGCACACCAATGGCGGCGACGGACGGCTCGAGCATCTGCCAGACGACCTTTTCGTTCAGCCGATCACCGACGACTTGGTCGCCGCCTGCTGGAGCGACACCCAGTTTCCGACCCGGACGCCGTGCGACCGGACGCCCCTGATCCGCGCGATCCCGGACGCCAACTCGGGCGCCAGCAGCCCGTTGTCCGCCGCTTCGACCGCCAGTTTGCGGACGGCGGTGATGCGCACGTTGATCGAAATCGGCCCGAGGCCGCGGGCTTCGAGAGCCACCCGCCAAGCGAGCAAGGTCGCTTTCGCAAATGCTGCCGGCCGCGGTTCCGCCGTGTACCAGGCGATGAATTCGTCCAGCCCGAGGTTGTAAACCCGGCGCGTGATCGGCGAAGAAACGCTGTCCAGCACGAGAGATTTGAGCCTGCACCATTCGGAGACCCTGTCTGGTACCACCAGTTCGTTCATCAGATAAGTCCTTTCGCAACTGTTATTTGGCAATATCGGAAGACATTCACGACATTAACTCTGGGCTGGCGATGACAGCAAGGCAAACTCCCAACTTCTCTACGGCAATCGATTGCAGAGGATTTCGTGGTAAAGATGTAAACCATGGTCGCGCAACCGCCGGGATTTCTGGCAAAGATCAGCGTGAAAGGAAAATTTCAAGGGTCCGGCATCCTGGTTCGTCCCGATCTCGTGATCACGTGCTTTCACGTCCTGGAACAGGCCGGCCCGAGCCAGAAGATCGATATCGATCTGAACGGGCACAGTCTGGCGGTTGAATGCCCCGATTCGCAGAGGGATAAGCCGAGCGATCTGGCTGTACTGCGCCTGCCGAATCCGATAGAGAACGTGCAGATTCCCGAGTGGCTTGGCAGCGAAGCGGCGACAGACAGATCCTGCACATACTTCGCATTCCCCGGCGGGAAGTACAGTTCGGGCGAAGCCCGGGTGCGGGGCGACCACACCGACGATATCGAGATTGAACTCGTTTTTCACGCAGGCGCCAGCGGCGGCGCAGTGGTCCGGGAACACCACGGGCAGCAATATTTCGTCGGGATCATTCGGCTGGGCGAAGCGCTGGTGTCGTTCGCGAGGAATAGGACGGCCGTCGAAGCTTTCCTTCAGGCGCAGGACGCGACCCGCTATCTCAGCATCCTCCGCGGCGAGACCCGCTGGATCGAGCTGCGCGACATCGGCGCGGACGTATCGAACAAGGGTAAACCGCCCGCCATGGACGCTCTTTACCACCCCCTGGCCACCATGGTTTCGAGCGAGCGCCAAAGCCCGCCAGGCCGGACGAATAAGAAGTCCGAGGATCTCCGGGAACCCAGGACCTTAATGCCTCTGGAAATGGCGCTCAAGCAAACACGGCTGGTCATCGAGGGCGGGCCGGGCAGCGGCAAGACTACTTTTCTCCGCCGCATCGCCTGGGCTCTCTGCCGGGATGACCGCGCCGCCGAGACGCTCCAACTGCCCTTCGACGGCTTCCCGCTATGGGTCCGAATTCGCGATCTCGACGAACACATAACGAACACGCGCGCCGCGGCCCAGCCCGCGCCGAGTACGTTCGCCGACCCCGACTGGCTCGGTCATTTTTTCGCCTTCGGTCCGGCGAAATTGCAGGGTTCTTTCGTTGCCGCGAAGCTCGCCGACAGAAACAGCGTCCTCCTGGTCGACGGTCTGGACGAAGCGGGAAGCACGGAGCGGCGGGAGCAGATCGTGCGCATGATCGAGAGCGCGGCGGCGACCAGTAAATGCCGATTCGTGGTGACCACACGTCCTAGTGGAAAAGCGGGGAAGGCCGCGCTCTCCGGATTTGAGACCGTACTCGTCGCCGAGTGGGAACGGCCCGACACGGAAGCCTTCTGCCTGCGCTGGAGCCGCTGGCTCAAGGGGAACGAGACGGCCGCGGCGGAACACGCGAGGGGTCTGGCCGAGGCGGTGACCGCGACGCCGCGCCGACTTCGGGCGAACCCTCTGATGCTCACGGCGCTGGCGGTCATCTACCGGCCGGATACACGTCTGCCGGACGAACGGGCTCTGCTGTATGAAGCCATCATGGACTGGCTGGCAAAAAAGGCGGAAGAACATGCGCGCGATCGGTCGAAGCCGGCGGCGGCTTATACGCGGGAAGAATGTCTGATGAGGCTGGGCAGGCTCGCCATCGAAATGCAGGACGGAAAAAACAGCGGATTTACTCTGCGGGCGGGGATAGAAGACGCGGCCGGCTGGATCAGGGACGAGTTCCGCACGGTTCCCGAAGAAGACCGCTTCGAAGCCGCGCGGACGTTCCTGGAAGAAGCGCAGCGGGAGAGCGGGATCGTGACCCTCCGGGGCAAAGAAATCGAATTCTGGCACCGCAGCTTTCAGGAGTATCTGGCCGCCCGGCGGCTCAAGGGATTCGGGAGGCGGGAACTTCTCGAAAAAGCCCGCAAATTCCTTTATTCGCCCGAGGGGCGCGAGGTGTTGCCTTTGTTCGCCGGCAGCATGAGTCCGAGCGCAAACAATCAGCTCGATGA
>JASHSD010000418.1 GCA_030036985.1 Bryobacteraceae bacterium | reverse complement strand
TTGGCAGTTTGGGCCTTGACGCCGATATTTCTCGCGGACGGCATCGTCGTTCAACTGGGTGTTCCACCGAATCGCATCGATCTGCTGACCTCCATTTCCGGAGTCAGTTTTGCGGAGGCCTGGGAAACGCGTGAGTCCGGCGAACTCTCGATGGTATCGATGTCGTGTTCATCGGTCGCCACACCCTGATCCGAAACAAGCAAGCTACTGGTCGGGCAAAAGACCTTGGAGACGTTGAAGAATTGCGGAGGAAATCGGATCCGGACTAATGTTCCTGGCTCACCGACGCCGCATGCCCCGACGCATGCAAAACCCCCGGCCCCTGCTTCATCCAGACCGAAAACACCAACCCCGCAATCACCACCGCGAACGTCCCGATCACGTTGAACCACAGATACGCGATATGCGTGAAAATCGAACACCCCACAATCACGCCTTCACCCGTCAGCATCGCCCAGAACGCCGCCGACCCCCGCACCCGCTTGAAGAAAAACGCCAGCACGAAAACTCCCAGCAGCACCGGATAAAAATACGAACCCACCATATTCACCGCCTCCACCAGCGATCCCAAATTCCGCGCAAACTGCGCAAAAAGCACCGCCCACGCGCCCCAGATCGCCGTGCATATCCGCGACACCGTCAGATAATGCCGATCGCTCTCGTCCGGGCGCGCCAGCCGCCGGTAAAGGTCCATCACGCTCACGGCGGCCAGCGAGTTCAGCTCTCCCGAACTCGACGACATCGCCGCGTTCAATATCACCGCGATCACCAGCCCGATCACGCCCGCCGGGAAATAAGTCGTAACGAACGAAAGAAAGATATAGTTGGTGTCGTTAAACCCGCTCTGCCCCTGCGTTTTCTCATACAGATTGATGCCCGCCTGCCGCGCGCTGTCGACCTCGCGCTGCGAAGCCCGGTACGCCTGCACCGAGGCCCTCAGCGCCGCGGCATCGTCGCGTTTGCGCGCCGCATTCAGCGCCTCCGCCGCCTGCTCGCGTTGACGCCACGCCGTGTCGAACCCGCGCTGCGCCTGCGCATATTCCGGCCGCGTCTGAATCGCCCGCAGCGCCGTTTTCTGGAACAGCATCGGTGGCTGCGCGAACAGATAAAACACAAACACCATCGCGCCGACGAACAGTATGAAGAACTGCATCGGCACCTTCGCCATGGCGTTGAACAGCATGCTCAGCTTGCTCTGCGCCACCGACTTTCCCGACAAATACCGCTGCACCTGCGACTGATCGCACCCGAAGTAACCAAGCGCGAGGAACGTGCCGCCGAGCAGGCCGCTCCACAGGTTGTACCGGTTGTCCCAATCGAGCTTGGTATCGATCGCGTTGAGTTTCCCCACCGCCCCGGCCAGATACACCGCATCGGTGAAACTCACCCCGTGCGGCATCAGCGCAATCACGGTCAGCAGCGCCAGAATCAGGCCGGCGAAGATAATGCTCATCTGCATGACGTCCGTCCACGTGACCGCCGGGATGCCCCCCAGCGTCGTATAAAGCACGCACACAATGCCGATGAGCAGCGTCGTGAGCTGATCGTTCCACCCGAAAATCACGCTCATCACGATCGCGGGCGCGTAGAGCGCCAGCCCCACCGCCGCGCCGCGCTGAATCAGGAATACGATCCCCGCCAGTGCCCGCGTCTTTACGTCGAATCGCCGTTCCAGATATTCGTACGCGGTATAAACCCCCGCTTTATGGAAAATAGGCACGGCGGTCGAAGCCAGAATCACCATCGCGATCGGCAGCCCGAAATAAAACTGCACGAACCGCATGCCGTCCACGTACGCCTGACCCGTGGTCGCGATAAACGTGATCGCGCTCGCCTGCGTCGCCATGATGGAAAGCCCCATGGCGTACCACGGCAGGGTTTTCCCCGCGAGCAGATAATGGCTGGTAGTCTTGCCCCCGCGGCCGCGCCAAAGCCCGAAGCTCGGAATGGCGACGATGGCCGCGACCATCACAATCCAGTCGAGTGGGGTCATGCGAAGTACCGCGTAAACGCGTAGAAGAGCAGAATCAACAGCGCCAGCCAGCCCAGCACCACGATATACACGTTCCGCCACTTCTTCAACATCGGGGGCGGCTCGCTGTCGTAGGCTTCCGGAGGCAGTTTGAAATTCATGCCAGCAGATCCCCGCGCAGCACCGTCACCGCCTGACCCGACATCGATACGCGATCTCCCTCCATCCGCACCTTCACCACCCCGCCGCGCGCCGATGCCTGAAAACCGGTCATTTCGTTCTTCTTCAGCCGCTCAGTCCAGAATGGCGTCAGAGCCGAATGCGCCGACCCGGTCACCGGGTCTTCGTCGATTCCCGATCCCGGCGCGAAAAAACGCGACACGAAATCGAACTGCGGATTCTCGGATCTCGCTGTAACGATCACGCCCCGCACCGGAAGCTGACGCAGCAGATGATGATTCGGATTCAGCCCGCGCAGCGTCGCTTCATCGGCAACCTGCGCCAGATAATCGAACTGATTGCGTCCCACCCATGCCAGATCCGCTCCCAGTGCTTTGGCAAGCTGCGGTGGCGCTTCGGCAGGCTCGGGCCGCTTGGCGGGAAAATCCATCTCTATCCAGGACCCGTTTCGTCGGCACGTCAACAAACCGCTGCGCGTATGGAAGCGCGCATCGGCGTTCGCCTCGAGATACCCATCCTCCCAAAGCACATGCGCACTGGCCAGCGTCGCATGACCGCACAGATCGACCTCAACCGCGGGCGTCAGCCAGCGCAGCCGATATCCGCCGTCTTCCGCATGCAGGAACGCCGTCTCCGAGAGATTCATCTCGCGCGCCACGTTGCGCATCCACGCTTCGTCCGCGGGCCCCGTCAGAACGCACACTGCCGCCGGATTCCCTGCGAAGGGCTTCGAAGTAAACGCGTCAACCTGGACGATACGTACGGCCATTACTCCATAACATCACATGAATGATTCCGAGCCGCGCGCGCAAGCAAGCGTTTCCGATGCCCGCGCACCAAAAATTTTCTTCTCTTCCCCCTCAACAACTTGCAGACAAATCGCGCCGGTCCGGCTCCACCCGTCTGCTACCGTCCGATCAGGAACCGGGTCGGAACCCATGACCCGATCCGGTCGCTAAGCCGTACAGTCCTCGAGGCTCTGGTCGCGGTGAATGCTTCAAACATGGGCGGCAGGCGCCCCCGTAATCGGCGCTTCCGGATTCAGCCCGGGTAGCCAACTGATTTGGAGCGCTCCACTTTCTCTTACGAATTCTCTTACGAAAACGAAAAACGCCGAACCAACCGAATAAACTGAAATCATGTCCCTGACGATATCCGGGCGGACGTTCCGCTCGCGTCTCATGATCGGTACAGGCAAATACCGCGGTTTTCAGGAAATGGCGCGGTGCCACGCCGCTTCCGGCGCCGAAATCGTGACAGTCGCGGTGCGCCGCGTCAACCTGACCGACCGCTCCAAAGATTCCATGCTCGACTACATCGACCGCGACCGCATGTTCATCCTGCCCAACACCGCCGGCTGCTACACGGCCGACGACGCCGTCCGCACGGCGCGTCTGGGGCGCGAAGTCGGTCTCTCCAACTGGGTCAAACTCGAAGTAATCGGCGACGAAAAAACCCTGTTCCCGGATAACGCCGGCCTGATCGAAGCCACGCGCGTTCTCGCCCGCGAGGGATTCGTTGTGCTTCCATACACCAATGATGACGTGGTGAACGCGCGCCGTCTCATCGATGCGGGCGCGGCCGCTGTCATGCCGCTCGCGGCGCCGATCGGTTCCGGCCTGGGCATTCAGAACCTCACCAATCTGCGGATCATGCGCGAACTGATCACCGCTGTCCCGCTCATCGTCGACGCGGGCGTGGGCACGGCATCCGACGCCGCCATCGCCATGGAACTCGGCGCCGACGGCATTCTCATGAACACTGCCGTGGCCGCCGCCGACGACGCCGAGAAAATGGCTCACGCCATGAAACTCGCGGTGGAAGCGGGCAGGCTCGCATTTGAGGCCGGCCGCATGGAAAAGAAGCTCTACGCCAGCGCCAGCAGTCCGCTCGCTGGCGTTGTCGGCAGAGCCTGAAATTTCCTCCCGACCTGATAAAATTGAATGGTTCGGCGGGGTAGCTCAGCTGGCTAGAGCGACGGTCTCATAATCCGTAGGTCGGGAGTTCGAGTCTCCCCCCCGCCACCAACTACTCACCGGGTCGCCAAGTTGGGTATAGTTATAATTTTCGTGCCGCTCTCGGCCAGATCGCGCGTCTGATACTCTTCCGTAAGAGTGGGCGACTTTCCCCCGCAGTGGTCCTGGCTGCGAGATCTCGACGAAGGTGGGCAGGGCCACACTTTCGTCGTGAGGCGCTCAGACCAATCCGACCTTGCCGAGTACGTCCTGAAGCGGCTCAAGAATCCCACACGAGAAGAATACTTTGAGCGCGAGATTCGGGCTTGCGAGCGGCTGAATCATCCCAACGTGCTACAGATCGTAGAACACGGCAAGACCCCCAAAGGGAAGCCATACCTGATCACACCCTTCTGTGAAGGCGGCTCACTTGAGGCGCACCAACAATACAGCCGTCCGATCGATGGACTCGGAGTCTTTTTTCAGATCTGCGCGGGCGTGGCCCACGCACATGAATCCGGCATTTACCATCTCGACATCAAACCCGCGAATATCTTCCTGCAAAAAGGAACTCCTGTTGTTGGGGACTTCGGCATTTGTTATATCGAAGACGGCGCGTACGAGATGACCCGCGAGGGACCGCGCGGCTCAATCTATTATTGTGCTCCGGAACTACGCGGTCCGAAGATCAGGTCGGCGGCTCCGCTGTCGGCTGCGGATGTTTATTCCCTCGGCAAAGTATTGCACTGGATCTTCAGCCACGATGTTCGCGACGGCCATCAGGAGGATTACAGCCTCTCCTCCGAGAACCTTCTCTCCGAGTTGTTCCCGGCGTTCCCGGATTTCACATTTGTCGATGAATTGATCGAGGGGACTGTTCAGCGTGAACCGAGCCTGCGGATCGAGAAGGGCTTTTCGAACGCCGCAGACCTGCGCGACCGTGTTGAAAAGATTATTGCCCGGATCGAAGCGGGCGGGCGCGTTCTGGACCTCGCGAAGCCAATTCGGTGTCTTTTCTGCGCAAACGGCAACTACCGACCGCTTGCGGTGCTTCCCCCGATCAAAGATCGGCTGGCGCCCCTTGATCCCACAAGACTTCCTTCGTATGCACCAGATATCTATGCCCAGATGAGAAATGCCGCCGCGAACAAGGGCTATCGCTCCAGCCCCGGTGGTACCGGATCAATAGGCCCACTGATACTGACGTGTGACTACTGCGGCAACGTTCAGGAATTCCGGTTTGATCTCGCACCGCAAGCAACAAAAAATTGGAAGCCATAGCATCCTCTCTATAGCTGGAATGTGGGACGGCAGTCCGTAGCGAACGCGAACTGGCAATGCCCGTCCCGCGTCGCGGCATTCGCCCTAACCCCGCCACCAATCCTGCCTAAAATCCTCGCGGAGCCCGCGGTCCCTCTCCAGCACCCGCCGCCACTTCAGCTTCCGGCACGACATCCCCTTCGCCCGGCGCCAGGAACAAATTATCGTCCAGCGCGTGCTGACGCGTATACATATCCCAATACCGTCCGTGCAGTTGAAACAGCGCGCCGTGCGTGCCGCGCTCCACGATATCTCCGCCTTCGATCACCAGAATCTGATCCGCCCGGCGAATCGTGGACAGCCGGTGCGCGATCACGAACGTCGTCCGCCCCCGCATCAAATGCGCCAGCCCCTGCTGGATCATCGCCTCCGATTCCGAATCCAGGCTCGACGTGGCCTCGTCCAAAATCAGAATGCGCGGATTGGCCAGAATCGCCCGCGCGATCGAAAGCCTCTGCCGTTGCCCGCCGGAAAGCTTCACCCCGCGCTCGCCCACGATGGTGTCGTACGCCTGTTCCAGCTTCTCCGCGAACTCATCCACCCGCGCGATGCGGCACGCCTCCAGCATCTCGGCCTCGCTCGCGTCCGGCCGCGAAAACATCACATTCTCGCGAATGCTGCCGTCGAACAGAAATGTCTCCTGCAGCACCACGCCCAGCTGTGTCCGGTAACTCGGCAGCCTCACCTTGCTCAGATCCACCCCATCGACCCGAATCTGCCCCGCCACCGGTTTGTGAAAAGCTGCAATCAAGCCGATCGTCGTCGATTTCCCCGACCCTGACGGACCCACGAACGCCGTCACCGTCCCCGGCCGTGCCTCGAACGAAATACTATGCAGTACCGGCCGCCCCACCTCGTAAGCGAACTCCACATCATCGAACTCCACCTCGCCCACGATCGGCCCGATCTCGACCGTTCGCGTCGGATCGTCATCCTCGGGACGTTCGCGCATCACCTCGCGCGTACGCTCCAGCCCCGCCAGCGCCTCGCTCAGCTGCGTTCCGATATTCACAATGCCGACAATCGGCGCGATCAGGAAAATCAGGTACGCGTTGAAGGTGACCAGCTCTCCCACCGTCAGCTTCCCCGCGTAGATCAGGTGCGTGCCGATATACATGATCAGCGCGCCCACGATCCCCATCAGCACCGTCGCCGAAAGCGACATCACCGACATCGCGGTCAGGCTCTTCATCACGTTGCGCAGCAGCCGTTCCACGCCCGCCGAGAAAACCCGCGCCTCCCGCTCTTCCGCGTGGTAGCCCTTGATGACCCGAATTCCCCCGAGCGATTCGGTCAAACGCCCGGTGACTTCGGCGTTGATGTTGCCGCGCTCGCGGAAAATCGGGCGCACCGTCTTGAACGCCCGGCTCAGCACGCCCCCGAACGCCAGCACCAGCGCCACCGCCACGCCCGTCATCAGCGGACTGATCCGCAGCGCCAGAAACAACCCGATCGAGGCCGTCAGCAGTCCGCCGATGAATTCAATCACGCCCGTGCCGACCAGGTTCCTCATGCCCTCGACGTCGGACATGATGCGCGAAACCAGCTGCCCGGTTTTGTTCGCGTCGTAGTAAGTGACCGGCAGCCTGCCGATATGGTCCTGCACTTTGCGCCGCAGCTCCGCGATCAGCTTCTGCCCTTCGATCGAAAGCAACTGCGTCAGGGAGAACGAGGTGATGCCCTGGATGATCGTCGCGCCCACCACGGCCAGCGTCAGAGGCAGAAGCAGCCACGCCTGATGTTTGTTGATCACGTCGTCGATCAGATAACGCGTGGAACCGGGCAGGACAAAACCGGCGGCGCTCTTGATCGCAATGAGGATCAGGCCGAGGAACAGAATCCCGCGGCGCAGCCGAACCATGGCCCAGATATCCGGCCAAAGCTCGCGCAGGCGCTCCGACGCGCCTTTCTTCGGGGCCTTCGGACCAGGACCGTTGTACATATGTGATGTTCGATGCGTCGGACCTTCGCCGCGCGTCATCCCGCCGTGCAGTCTCAACAGAGACTATTGTAGTGGGCCAGGCCTTGTTTTTTTTCCGGGCCGCGCGAAACTCGTTACCGAGCCGCGCGCAACCTTTTACCGAGCTGCGCGCGCAAGCAAGCGGTGCCTATTGCAGCGCCCCGAACTGAATCTCATAGAGCTCCGAATACAACCCGCCGGACGCCGCCAGTTGATCGTGCGTGCCGCTTTCGACCAGCTTTCCATGCTGCACCACGAAGATCACATCGGCCGACCGGATCGTCGACAGCCGATGCGCAATCACGATCGACGTCTTCCCCCGCATCAGCCGGTCCAGCGCCTCGAAAACCAGCTTCTCCGATTCCGCGTCGAGACCTGTGCTGGGCTCGTCGAGGATCAGAATCGGCGTGTTCCGGATCACCGCCCTCGCGATGGCGATGCGCTGCCGCTGTCCGCCCGAGAGGCTCACGCCCCGCTCGCCCACCAGCGTGTCGTAGCCGTTCGGCATCCGATCGATAAACTCGCTCGCATTTGCCAGTTCCGCCGCCCTGATAATCTCCGCGCGCGTGGCGTTCGGCTTGCCGTACGCGATGTTCTTCCACACCGGCCCCTGGAAAAGCAGAGTCTCCTGCAGCACCACGCTGATGTGTTCGCGCAGCGATTTCTGCTGAAAACGCTTTACATCGATCCCGTCGATCTTCACCGCGCCCGAAACCGGATCGTAAAACCGCGGAATCAGGCTGATGATGGTCGTTTTCCCCGCGCCCGTCGGACCCACGAACGCGGCCAGCTGTCCCGCCTTGATGCGGAAGCTCACGTCTTCAAGCACCGGGCACTTCGGCACGTATTCGAAAGTGACGTGCTCGAACGCGATGTCGCCCCGAAGACGGGAAATGCGTCGAGCGTCCGGCAGGTCCTTCACCTCGCCGTCAAGATTCATGACTGCCCGGATGCGTTCGTAGCCGACCGCCGCCTTCGAATACGCGTCCGTCATCTTCGAAAGATCCTGCATCGGCTTGTACATCTTGCCGAGGTACCAGATGAAAAGGACGAGCGAACCGGCCGAGAGAACGCCCGCCAGCACCATGCGCGCCCCGTACCACAGCACCAAAGCCGTACCGATGGCGACGATGACTCCCACCAGCGGCGCCAGCCGGGCCTTCATGCCCCGTGCGCGCAACGCGATTTCGACGTTCTCCAGGCTCTCTTCCTCCAGCCGGTGCAGTTCGTAATCCTCGCGCGCAAACGCCTTGACCACCCGCATCGACGAAAGCACTTCCTGAATCACCGAGACAATCTCGCCCTCTTTCTTGCGCACCTCGCGCGTGGCTTTGCGGATGCTGCGCGTATACCGGAACACCACCAGCCCCAGCGGCGGCGCTATCGCGAGCGCGATCAGCGTAAAGCGCCAGTTGATATAGAACATTACCGTCACCATGCCGACCAGCGTCATCACGCTGATGAACGCATCGAGCAGGTTCGAGCCGATGAAGGTCTGAATGGCAAAAATATCGCTGGTGACCGTGCTGATCAGGTCGCCGGTTTGTTTCTGATCGTGGTAGGCGAGCGAGAGCCGCTGGATATGGAAATAGAGGGCTTGGCGCAGGTCGTGCATGACCCATTGACCCACGGTTGTGCTCAGCACTTTTTCGGCGTACGTGCAGAATCCGCCGAACAGCGCGATCGCCAGCACGCCGATGGCGGCCACGAGGATGATCGACAGCGGATCGCCGCCCGCAAGGTGAACGATGAAGCCGTTCAGCCACCCCGTCGGCGCCTTGGATTTCAGAACGTTGTCGAGGACGATTTTAAGCGGAATAGGTCCCAGCAGATTCGCGACGGCATCGCCGATGCCGGCGAGAATTCCCAAGGCCAAGGCCCTGCGATGAGGCTTGAGAAGTTCGCGGATTGTGAATTTTCGCTCACTTGCCGGATGGGGTGACAAATTTGGCGCCGCCGGACTATCCGTGCAATCCGCGTTCCAGAGGGACACGCGACCTTTAGTCGCGTCTCGGACTAAGATTTTTGTGGGGCGGTCCCCCCGAACCGCGGCGGACGCCCGCCTGGTGGGGAAATGGGATCGCGCTGATTTCACAGCCAAGTCGGTCCGGGAAACCCCGGAAACGCCGCACAGCTGAATGCCTTTGCGCGACGGCGACTTCAAACGCGACTAAAGTCGCGTGCCCAGCAGACGGACACGCGACTTTAGTCGCGTTCTCGTGACAGCCCTACTTGCGCGTCACCGCCGCCCGGCACTTCTGATTATTGACGAAAATATCCGTCCCGTAATCCTGCCGCAGCTTGACCTTTTTCCCGTTCGGCGCGGTGACCCAGATATGCTTCTGGTCGTACTGGATCGGCAGAGTGCTCCCGTCCGCCGCCCACGGCTTCCACGCCTTGTGCAGCTTCGTCAGCCAGTTCTTATTCGGATCGATCCAGTTCATCACCGGAATCTTCGAATACCCGATCAGGACCTTGTTATTCGCCTGGAGGCAGTAATAATAGGTGTCCGCGCCGAAAAAGCAGTTCTCGCAGGCGTATTCATTCTGATCCAAAACCTGCGCCTGCGCCTGCTGCTTGTCCGACGCCCCAAACGAGGTCGGCGTCAGGATTGCGGCCAGAGCGAAAAAAATGCAGAGCGATTTCATCATTGTCAATCTTATCGTCAATGTTAACCTGACGCCGCCGCGCACGGTTGTGTAACATGTCGTTTCGTGAAGCCGCTGTTTTTGTTTGCCGTGCTGACGCTTCTCCCTGCATGGGCGCAGACGCCCGGGCCGGAAGATCCCACAGCCGTCGAAGCCGTCGTCACCACCGATCTCGGCACGTTCCGCTTCGAATTTGCGCCCGACAAAGCGCCGCATCACGTCGATCAGTTCATCCGCCTCGCCCGCGAGGGCTATTACGACGGCGGCGCCTTCCATCGCGTAGTCGCGAACGGCATCATTCAGGGTGGCGACCCGCTCCTCAAAGACCCGAAGACCCCGCGAAATCTCTGGGGCACCGGCGGTCTGAATCTCCTGCCCAGCGAATTCAGCGACATGAAACACGTGCGCGGCGTGGTCTCGACTGTCAGCATCCCCAACAAACCGAACAGCGATGGCGCCCAGTTCTTCATCTGCGTTGCGCCGCAACCCGCGCTCGACGGCCACTATTCCGCCTTCGGCCGCGTCACCGAAGGCATGGACGTGGTGGAAAAAATCTCCCAGGTTCCCATCGACGCGAGCGGTCTGGCCGAAAAGCCTGTCCGCATCCTCAAAGTCACAATCGAACCCAAAAAAGTCGAGCCCTTCCTGACCGCGACGCCCGACGAGATGCGCAAGACCGTCACGCTCAAGACCACTCTCGGCGATCTCAAAATCCAAATGCAGCCGGACTGGGCCCCGAACACGGTCCGCAACTTCCTCATGCTCACGCAGACCGGCTGGTACAACGGAACCATCTTCCATCGCATCGTCAAAGGCTTCGTCGTACAGGGCGGAACCGCGGACAAGCGCGCGAGCGGTCCCACTCATCCCGCCGACCGCTGGGTGCACCCGATCAAAGGCGAATTTCGCGCCGACGTGAAACACGTCCGCGGCATCGTCTCCATGGCGCGCGGCGACGATCCCGACTCGGCCACCACTTCGTTCTTCATCGTGCTGGGCGACGCCGCCAATCTCGATGGAAAATACGCGGCGTTCGGCCGCGTCGTCGCAGGCATGGAGGTACTCGATGCATTCGAAAAAGAAGAACTCGACGGCGAAACGCCCAAGCGCCGCCTCGAACTCGTCGAGGCCTCGATTGATAAATAAGAAACCTTGCCTGGCGTTTTTGTTGTGTGGCGCCGCCTTCGCGCAGAACGCGCCCGCGCCCGTCTTCAAATTCGCCGTATCGGGCGATTCCCGCAACTGCGGCGACATCGTCATGCCCGCCATCGCCTCATCCGTGCTGAAGAGCGGCGCCGACTTCTACTGGCATCTGGGCGATTTCCGCGCCATCTACGACTTCGATCAGGACATGGCGCCGCCGGCGAGTATCGTTCCCAACGCTCCGCACATCACCATCGTCGGTTACCTCACACAAGCCTGGCCCGATTTCATCGCCCATCAGCTGCGTCCCTTCGGCAGCCTCGAAATTTTTCTGGGAATCGGCAACCATGAGGTCATTTATCCGAAGACCCGCGCCGCGTATCTGGAACAGTTCAAGAGCTATCTGGACACGCCCCGCCTGCGCGCCCAGCGTGAGCGCGATCACGACTCCGCCGGCGGCCCGCGCACTTATTTTCACTGGATGATGCACAACGTCGATTTCCTCTCGCTCGACAACGCAGGCAACGCCTTCGAGAAGGATGAGATGGCGTGGATTCGCGCCCGCCTCGCCGAAGATCGGAAATCGGCTGCCATCACCACCGTCGTGGTCGGCATGCACGAGGCCCTGCCCGGCAGCAAAGGCATGAGCCACAGCATGTGCGACACCTCCGCCGGCGTCCAAAGCGGCCGCGAAGTTTACAACCTGCTGTGGGATCTGCAGCAGTCCGGCAAGAAGGTCTATGTTCTCGCCAGCCACTCCCACTTCGTGATGGACGATGTCTACCGCACGCCCTACTGGCAAAACCGCGTCCTGCCGGGCTGGATTGTCGGAACCGCCGGCGCCGTCCGCTATCGCCTGCCGCGCGGGGTGCCGACCGCGACGATCGCCCGCACCGACGTGTACGGCTATCTGCTTGCCACTCTGATGACGGACGGCACGATCCGCTTCGAATTTAAGGAAACGGGCCTGAGCGATTTGCGGCTCGCCACCGCGGGCAAATTTCCGGACCCGCTGGTCGAGTGGTGCTACGCGAAGAACGCGGACCAGACCATCGCGCCCCCAGAAGCTTGCAAACCGTAATTGTTATGTGGGGTCAGGGCTTCGGCCCTGCGGCCGGGCTTTTGCCCGGCCTTCTTCGGCAAATCGGCTGTATCGAATGGATCGAACAATCAACGTTGTTCGCGGACGCAGGGCGAAAGCCCTGCGGGAGGCTGAAAACCTGACCCCACAAGCAAATTCGCTGTCGCCTTGAGCATCCATGCCCGCCTCCCCTGAAACCCATCCCCGCCACGCGCCGTCTGAGTTACAATCAGGAGTGCTTATATTCTTCCGAAAGCGCAAAAACGTATGACTGCAAAGGCTGTATGGGGCGCATCGATCGGTGTTGCGCTTCTGCTTGTGATTCCGGCCATTTCCCAGAACAATTCTTCCACTACCGCGCCATCCTCCAACGCCACGGGGTCAAAACAGGAAACCGTCGCCAAACCGTTGACGCCAAAACAGCTCAAGAAGAAACAGGAGGCGCTCCGGAAAGAGCTCGAGACCCCCTGGAAGAAGTGGCTCAACGAGGACGTCGTCTACATCATCACGGACGAGGAACGCAAAGCCTTCAAGCAGCTGAACACGGACGAAGAGCGCGAAGCCTTCGTCGAGCAGTTCTGGCTGCGCCGCGACCCTACTCCCGACACGGTCGAGAACGAGTTTAAGGAAGAGCACTACCGCCGCATCGCCTACGCCAACGACCGTTTTGCCTCGGGCATTCCCGGCTGGAAGACCGACCGCGGCCGCATCTATATCGTGTTCGGGCCGCCCGATGAAATCGACGAGCATCCCTCCGGCGGCACCTACGAGCGCCCGGCGGCCGAAGGCGGCGGCGAAACCACCACCTTTCCGTTTGAAGACTGGCGCTATCGCTACATCGAAGGAATCGGCAACGACATCACCATCGAATTCGTCGATACCACCATGACCGGTGAGTACCACATGACCATGGACCCGTCGGAAAAAGACGCGCTGACCTACGTTCCCGGCGCCGGCCTGACGCTGGCTGAACAGCTCGGCATGAGCGACAAGATGGCGCGGTTTCAGAACACCGACGGTACCCACATGGGCGCCGCTCTCGGCGGTGTCAGGCCGGCCAGCTACAACGAGTTCGACCGCCTCGAGCAGTTCACCAAGCTGCAGATGCCCCCGGCCGTTAAATACAAGGATCTCGAAGCCGCCATCAGCAGCCGCATCACCTATAACGTTCTCCCGATGAACGTGCGCATCGATTACCTGCGCGTGACCGAATCCTCGGTGCTGGCCAGCATCACCGTTCAGTTCGAGAACAAGGATCTGCAGTTCCAAAAGAAAGACGGCGTCGACAAATCCGACGTGAACCTCCTCGGCCGTATCACGTCCATGACCCGCCGGACTATCACCACATTCGAAGAACCCCTCGAAGTGATTGCGCCGCCGGATATGCTGACCAAATTCAAGGATCAGAAGCAGATTTATCAAAAGACCGTGGCGCTCGCACCCAACCGCTATCGCCTCAATCTTGTCGCCAAGGATGTCGTCTCGGGCAACATGAACAATTATGAGGTCGCCCTTGATGTGCCCCATTACGACGACGACAAGCTCGCGTCCAGCAGCATGATTCTCGCCGATATGATTCAGCCGCTTCCCACCACGAGCATCGGCGGCGGCATGTTCGCCATCGGCGACGCCAAGGTTCGTCCGCGCATGGACAATAAGTTCACCAAAGGCAAAGACGACGCGATGTACATCTACCTCCAGTTGTACAATTTCGACCCGGACGAGAAAACGCACAAACCGGCCGGCTCGATTGAGTACGAGATCGACAAGGCGGGAACCAACGAAAAGATCGCGGGTTTCACCGAGGACGCGGCAACCGTCCGCAATGCGTCCGCCAATCAGGTGACTGTGGAGAAAAAAGTGCCCTTGAGTGGGTTTGCGCCCGGCACGTACACGGTCAAAGTGAAAGCTACTGACAAAAACCGCAACCAGACCGTAATGCAGCAGGCAAATTTTACGGTAAGCTGAGAGTGTCTGTGAAGAGCGAGACCGCGTGGGCGGGATGCCGCGCGGAAACGAACGGATGAAGTCCAAGGCGATGCGTTCGACGCCGATTGTCGGCATGATGGCCCGCGTGGCGATCATGGGGGCCTTGATTCTGGTATCGCTCGGCGTTTCTCCCGCTTGGGCGGGTACGCCTGTTCGCTTGTCGGGTCAGTTGGTCGGGCTGGTCACGAATCTCGCCGGTAAGCCCCAGCCCGGCGCTGTCGTCGTTCTCCTCAATCGGCAGGATCATCCTCTGGCGCGCGCCGCTACCGACGGTTTGGGCAGTTTCGCCTTCGCCGACCTGATGCCGGATCTCTATTCGATTCAGGTCTCCTTCACCAGCTTTGTGCCGGCCGTGAAGCAACGCATTCAGGTGAAAGCCGGGATGCGCAGTCTCCTCTCGGTAAATCTCTCGCACGTGTTCAGTTCGGTGCAGTTGGTCTCCACCACCGCCGTTCCTGCCGGCCTGATGAATGACAACTGGAAATGGACGCTGCGTACCGATAGCCAACTGCGGCCGATCCTGCGTTTTCTCCCGGTCGCGCAAAACGGGGCATCGTCCAATGGCTCGATCGATTCCGGCCCCATGTTCACCGATTCCCGCGGCATCCTGAAACTTTCCGCCGGCGACGGCGAGCCGGTGAATGGCGATACGCAGGCCGATCTGGGAACGGAGTTCGCGTTTGTCACTTCCGTTTACGGCGCCAACCGGCTGCAGGTCGCGGGCGACTTCGGTTACGGCGCCAACTCCGGCGCTCCTTCGGGCGCCTTTCGAACCACTTTCAGCCGGGAACTCCCCGACGGCGCGACTCCCGATATTTCCGTCACTATGCGCCAGTTCTATGTGCCGATGCGCGTCGGCCAAAGCTTTTACGGTGGCCAGCCCGGCGACGCCGGCATGCCCGTTCTGCGCACGGCGGACGTCAGCTTCGGCGATAAGGCGCAGTTAAGCGATGCCTTGCGGATGGACTACGGATTCGAGCTCGACGAAGTCAGCCTGCTGAACCATCTGCACTACTTCAGCCCTTACACCAGGTTCACTTACTCGTTGCCCCACGGCGATGTCGATTTCACCTGGACATCCGGAAACGGCCGGCCGGAACTGGGCATGAGCGCCGCCGATCCGAATGCGGATCTGCAGCGGGATCTCGCTTCGCTCGGCGCCATTCCAGGCATCACGCTCGTCAACGGCCAGTCCCGGGTGCAGCGCGGCGACGACTACGAATTGGGAATCTCGCAGCGCGTCGGCTCGCGGGAGTTCCGCATCTCCGCCTATCAGGAGAACGTTTCCAACACCGCTCTGACCATCGCCTCGCCTGAGCAGGGCCTGTTCGCCGGCGATCTTTTGCCCAATCTGTTCGCCAACAGCGCTTCCTTCGACATGGGCCGGTTCGATAATTTCGGATACACGGCCTCCGTCACGCAGGACCTCGGCGAGCATTACAAGCTTACGCTGATGTATGGATCGGTCGCCGTCGTTTCGCCCATGACGGACAGGATTCCCGGCGATTCCGCGGACGATCTGCGCGAGATTCTGGACGCGAGTCATCGTCCCGCCGTGACTGTGCAGGTTTCCGGAACGGTCAAACGCACCGGCACACGCTTTATCGCCGGTTACCAATGGACGGATTATCAATCCGCCACTCCCGGTCCCATGTTTTCGACCGAATCCACGCGCCCCGAGCCGGGTCTGAACGTCATGGTGCGGCAGCCGGTTCCGGCCCTGCCCCGCATACCCTGGCGAATCGAAGCGACGGCCGAACTGCGCAATCTGCTCGCGCAAGGCTATCTGCCGCTGACCACCGCTTCAGGGGATCAGGTTCTGCTGGTCGATAATCCGCGCAGCATTCGCGGAGCCCTCGCTTTCCTGTTTTGATGCATTCAAGTTATTTGCGGAACGCGCTCCCGGCTTGCTTTCTTTTTTCGTTTGCCGCGCTCGCGCCCGCGCAGACCGTCACTT
>JASHSD010000417.1 GCA_030036985.1 Bryobacteraceae bacterium | reverse complement strand
GGACCGCTTCGTTGAACGGCTATTCCGCCAAAGGCGCCGAACAGGCGCGTGAGGCCGCTTCGCAGATCTTCTTTCTCGCTAATTCGCAGAAGGCTCTCGACGGCGAATACAAGGGTCTGAAGGATCCGGAAATTATGGACAAGAAGCGCATGGAGGAGGATGCGTTCAAAGCCAGGGTAATGGCGAATCCCACATGGAAGGTCGAGTGGGGCGGGGCATGGGCGGAGATCGCGCAGGCCGATATGAAGGCGGCGTCCCGGGCCAAGGAAGAGTACTTCCACGGCCTCTATTCGGATCTGGCGAATCTCGCGATGCAGATTGTGCAATATGTTGTCGAGGTCAAGAAACCCGACGGGCAGAGGCTGCCTGGTTACCACGACGCGCAGCTGCAGTCGCTGCGATTCGAGATGGAATCGCCGGCGCCGATTTATCCGAACATGGAGATCGCGCGCATCACGGGCGCCCTGCAGCTGGATATCGAAGAGAACGGGACCAACGATCCGTTCGTCAAAACCGTGCTGAACGGCCGCACGCCCGCGCAGGCCGCCGCCAATCTGGTGAACGGGAGCAAGCTGACCGATCCGGCTTTTCGCAAACAGCTGATCGCGGGCGGCCAGGCGGCGGTGGACGCTTCCACGGATTCCATGATCGTTCTGGCGCGAAAGCTTGATCCGATGCGGCGTGAACTCATCAAATGGGAGCAGGGCAACGTGGAGGGTCCGGAACAGCAGGCCGGTGAGGAGTTGGGTAAAGCGCGGTTCGCGGTTTATGGGAAGAGCACTTATCCCGACGCGACTTTCACGCTGCGGCTTTCGTACGGGCAGATGAAAGGATATCCGATGAACGGCACCATCGCTCCCCCGAAGACGACGTTTTACGGTTTGTACGATCGGGCTTACAGTTTCGGCCTCAAGCCGCCGTTCAATCTGCCGGCGCGTTTCGCGGAGGGGAAGAGTTCGCTCGATCTGGCCACGCCTTACGATTTCGTCACTACGAACGACATTATCGGCGGGAACTCGGGATCGCCGGTCATCAATCGTCAGGGCGAAATCGTGGGGCTGATCTTCGACGGCAATATCGAGTCGCTGGTCGGCGATTACATTTACGACGGCGCGACGAATCGCGCGGTCGCGGTGGACACGGCGGCCATGACAGAAGCCCTGCGCAAGGTGTACAAGGAGGGTGGGTTGCTGGACGAGTTGACCAATGGTCAGATGAGGAATTGATCTGGCGTCGTAGCCGCGACCGTCGTACCGAGCCGCAGCCGTCGTACCGAGCCGCGACCGCGAGGGAGCGGTCGCCTCGAGCGAAGTTCCAGCCCACCGCAATCGAGCAAATATGGCGCATTACCTGGGCACCGCTCCTCACGGTGGCGGCTCAGTACGGACGCGGCTCTGCGTGCCCCCCAAGCTAGAATAAGCACTGATGGAAAACTTCCGCGATTTTGAGGTCGGTGTCGACCCCTTCGGCCAGAAGTGGCACGCGAGTTTTAAATATCTCCAGACCGGCATCTCGATTCGCCACAGCAATTCCGTGGATGTCTGCTACATCCTGAACAACGGCGACGAGCAGGTGCAGAAAATCGTGGTTATTCCCAACGCCGACATCCGCGCCTACTCCAAACGCACGGGCCGTCCCGTCAGCGACGCCTGGTGCTCCCGCATCGCCATGTGCAAACTCGAGCACGTGATCAAAACGGCGGAGGATCTCGAAAAGGACTATCTTCAGGTGACGCCTCGCGAGATAGAGGAATACGATTCCCGCATCAAGGAATGGGAAGAGCGCTGGGTCAAGCGCCACGCCGCCTGAGCCGCATGTGACAATGAACCTGCCTCTGCGCCTGTGCGCCGCCTTCTTATGTATCGTGGCGCCGGCAGCGGCCGTCGATTGGAAAGACCTCAAACCTCAGGGTTACGTCAGCGATTTCGCCGGAGTGGTCGATGCGCAAAGCAGAGCCGCTCTGGATGCCTACGCCGCCGCCGTGAAGCAGGCCACCGGCGCGGAGCTGGCGTTCGTCACCGTCCGCACGCTTAACGGTGAGCCGATCGAAGACGTCGCCAACGATCTCTTCCACGACTGGGGCATCGGCCGCAAAGGCGAAGACGACGGCGCGCTGCTGCTTCTTGTCATCGACGATCGCAAGTCGCGCCTCGAAGTCGGCGGCGGTTTGGGCGGCATCATCCCGGATGGAATGGCGGGACTGCTGCTCGACGATATGCGTCCCGCGCTGCGTCAGGGCCAATACGGCCCCGCGTTGCTCGTGGCCGCCGAGCATCTCGGTTCCACCATCGCGCAGTCCAAAGGCGTGAAGATCCCCGCGCCGACGATGGCCGTTCACATTCAGCGATCGCCGCGGGACAGCATTCCCTGGCCGCTGATTCTGTTCGGTGTTTTCATTCTGTTGATGCTGCTGCGGCGCGGCGGCGGAGGGACCCGTTATGGTGGCGGAGGCGGCGGATTCTGGTCCGGCCTCCTGCTTGGGCAGTTGCTCGGAGGCGGCCGCGGATGGCAGGGCGGCTATCGCGATGGCGGCGGCTTCGGCGGCTTCGATTCCGGCGGATCGGGCGGCGGCTTCGGTGGTTTCGGCGGCGGCGATTCCGGCGGCGGTGGCGCTTCCAGCAGCTGGTGAAACACGCGTTACGATAGACGCGTGTCTTCTCCTCTGCCTCGTCTCCGCGGCGATCTGGATTTTATGCCGTCGCCCGTCGAAGATCGTCCGGGCCTGCTGATCCGCGATACCTTGCGCTACTCCGACGCGGTGCTGATCATCCCTCCGCAGCTGGTCGAGTGCCTGGCCTGTTTCGATGGCGAACAGACGCAGCTCGATCTTCGCGCCGCGCTCGTCAAATCCACCGGCGAACTGCAGGTCGGCGACCTCGAAAAGCAGCTCATCGAAATTCTGGCGCAAAGCGGTTTTCTCCACGACGAGACCTTTCTCGCCATGAAGGAACAGCGCGAGCGGGAGTTCGCCCAGGCGTCTGTTCGCACGCCGTCCCACGCGGGTTCCGCGTATCCCGACGCGCCGGCCCCGCTGCGCGAAACGATGAATCAATGGATGGGAGAGGAGACTCCCGCAACCCAGTCCGACGGCCTCGTCGGCATCGCCGCGCCGCATGTCAGCCCTTCGGGCGGATATGAATCCTATCGCGCGGCGTATCGTCTTCTGGGCCCGAATTACAAGCACCGCACATTCGTTATTCTCGGCACGTCGCACTACGGCATGCCCGAGCGCTTCGGCCTCACCCGCAAGCCCTATGCGACGCCCTGGGGCGAATCGCGCGTCAACCTCGGTCTGGTGGAAGAACTGGCGCAAAGCGCGCCGGACGCCATCGCGATGGAGGATTACTGCCACGCCGTCGAGCATTCGATTGAGTTTCAGGTGCTCTTCCTGCAATCGCTCTTCGGCCCGGAGATCCGCATCCTGCCGATCCTCTGCGGCTCTTACGCGCGCAGCATTTATCGCGGCGGCAAACCGGAGGACACGGAGAACGTGGCCCGGTTCCTCGGCGCCCTCGGCGAAATCGCCGCGCGCGAGGGCGATCGTCTGCTGTGGGTGCTCGGCATCGACATGGCGCACATGGGCCGCCGCTATGGGGACCAGTTCGTCGCGCTCGCCGACGAGAACGAAATGCTGGCCGTGGGCGGACGCGATCGCCTGCGCATGGATCGCATGGCAGCCGGCGATGCCAATGGTTTCTGGGAACTGGTGCAGGAGAACCACGACGATCTCAAGTGGTGCGGTTCTTCGCCCGTGTATACGTTTCTGAAGGCGGTTCCCAAGGCCCGCGGCACGCTCGAACGCTACGAGCAGTGGAACATCGATCCGCAGAGCGTGGTCAGCTTCGCGGGCATGTCGTTCCGCGCTTAAGGACGTGTCGCCAAATAACGAATCGTTTTGCGAAAAACCGCTTGCTTGCGCGCGCGGCTCGGCAATGGGCTTCTGAACCACGACCGTGCTGAGCCGCGACCGCAAGGGAGCGGTTGTCGCGGTCAGCCCACGGGTTCCAACCGCCGAAAACCACCCGGACCGGCCACCGCCCGCCTCCCCCGCACTTGCTACATTGAAGATGGCTTATGAGTTTTTCCGAGTCGTTTTTCGCCGCTAAGTTCGGCATTACGCGGCGGGATCTGGAAGCGCACTTATCCGAGGCGCTCTCCCGCGGCGGCGATTACGCGGACCTTTACTTCGAGTACCTCGCCACCAGCTCCATCAGCATCGACGAATCCATCGTAAAGAGCGCAACCCAGGGCGTATCCCTCGGCGTCGGCGTGCGCGTCATCGCCGGCGAACGCACCGGCTACGCCTACAGTGACGATCTCAGTCCCGAGAAGATCCGCCATGCCGCGCAGGTCGCGGCGCTCATCGCTTCTGGCCCGTCCAAAGTCGAGCAAACGCCGCTTGAGGAAGGCCCCCGGCGCAATCTTTATCCCGTGCTGACCGCGCCGCATGAAACCGCCTTCCGGGAACGCGTGGAACTCGCGCAGCGCGCCGATCGCGCCGCCCGCGCTTACGATCCTCGCGTCTTTCAGGTGCAGGTCACCTATGCCGACAGTCTCCGCCACGTCATGGTTGCGACCAGCGATGGCGTGGTGAATTTCGATCGCCAGCCGCTCACGCGCCTGAACGTCTTCGCGCTCGCTCGCGAAGGCGACGGCGTCCCGCAGCAGGGCCATTCCGGCGGTGGAGGGCGCTATGACCTCGAATTCTTCCAAAAAGACCGCACGCCCGAATACTTCGCCGGCGAAGCCGCGCGCCAGGCCATCGTGCAGCTCGATTCCGTTGAAGCGCCGGCGGGCGAGCAGATCGTCGTGCTCGGCCCCGGCTGGCCAGGCATTCTCCTCCACGAAGCTGTCGGCCACGGCCTCGAAGCCGATTTCAATCGCAAAGGCGTATCGGCGTTCACCGGACGCATGGGCGAGCAGGTCGCCAGTCCTCTCTGCACCGTCGTCGACGACGGCACCATCGGCGGCCGCCGCGGCTCTCTCAACGTCGACGATGAAGGCAACGAAACCCAGCGCAACGTTCTCATCGAAAACGGCATCCTGCGCGGTTATCTGCAGGACAAGCTCTCCAGCCGCATCACCAAAGCCGGCGCGACCGGCAACGGCCGCCGCGAAAGCTACGAACACATCCCCATGCCGCGTATGACGAACACTTTCATGCTGAGCGGCGAAAGCGATCCCGCCGATATCATCCGTTCCGTCCCGCGTGGCCTCTACTGCGCCAATTTCGGCGGCGGATCGGTCGATATCACCAACGGCAACTTTGTGTTCTCGGCCTCGGAAAGCTATCTCATCGAAGACGGCAAACTGACCCGGCCGGTGCGCAACGCAACTCTCGTCGGCAACGGCCCCGAGGCTCTGAAATACGTCAGCATGGTCGGCAACGATCTGAAGCTCGACGAGGGCGTCGGCACGTGCGGTAAAGAAGGCCAAAGCGTTCCGGTGGGCGTCGGCATCCCCACTGTTCGCATCGACCGCATGACCGTCGGGGGAACCGCTTGAACTTCGAGCAGTTGCCTGAGGTGGCTCAGGACGCGATTCGGCAGGCCCTCGCCGCCGGAGCCACCGACGCCGAATGCACTATGGCCGATGGCGCCGAGTTCTCCGCCAACGTGCGCATGGGCGAACTGGAAACGCTGAAGGAAGCCGGTTCCCGCGGCGCCGGACTGCGCGTCCTGATCGGCAAACGCATGGGCGCCTCTTACACGTCCGACCTCTCGCCCGAAGGCATCCGCGAAATGGTGCGGTCGGCCATCGACCTCGCCGCGCTGACCAACGAAGATCCGCACGCCGGCTTGCCCGAGCCGGAAGAATTGGGTTCGCTCCATACCGATCTGCGTCTCTTCTCCGACGAAACCGCGGAACTCGCCACCGAGCAGCGCATCGAAATGGCCAAACGCGCCGAAGCCGCGGCCCTCGCTGTCGATCCGCGCATCA
>JASHSD010000416.1 GCA_030036985.1 Bryobacteraceae bacterium | reverse complement strand
GCATCATATATCGCGCAGTTTGTTCGCTATTGGCTTATTAGCCGCGGGGTCTTCGCTCCTGACCCCTTCGGCTCAGGCACAGACCCCCCTTCCGAATCTTGAGAATCTCAACTTCCTCGATTACACTGGTTCTGCACCAAAGGGTTCCTTTACCAGCGTCGACCCGGTCGGGTGGACCGGTGGAAGCGGGCTCATCTTCATCGACGACTCCAGCGACAGTTCAGGTGATCCAAACTCGGCTTGCGGCTCAACCTACCTCCAAACGTATGGTTGCCCCACGACTTTAGCAATTCCGGGGGGGTATAACGAAGTGGAAGCGGACGGCAATCCCGATTTCGAGAGCGGATTCAACTACGAGGTCACTGGGCTGACTGTAGGGGACACATACACGCTGAGCTTTTATCAGGCGGCTAGTCAACAGACAGGATTTAGCGGTGACACGACCGAGCAATGGATCGTTTCGTTGGGGACCAGCGGACTCACCGACTGCGCCGGCTGCCTCGCCGGTGGTTTCAGCTCTTATTCCAATGCGGATCCGAATGCATCGATAGTGGCAACAACCTTGATGGATACGCCTTCAGGAGGCATGACGGATTGGAATTACGTGACGGTCACTCTTACAGCCGACTCGACGAGCGACCTTCTGAGCTTCCTGGCTTGGGGTGACAACGGCAACGTTGCTAATGAACCGCCGATAGTGTTCCTGGCAGGTGTCGATTCGCCGGCTGGGCTGGCGACGCCGGAGCCGGCAAGTGTGGCCCTCTTCGGCACTCTCTTGATGGGTTTTGGCGTGGCCACGTGGCGGCGTCGGCGCGGCCGGGTTTCATAACAACGTGACGGGTCTCAGTGTACCGTTGAGGCGGCTTGTCCCAACGGTACACTGAAAACATGCGACTGGTACAACATCTGTGCCTGCTTTCTTCGATCTGCACCGCCTTCTGGCGTTCCTGAAAGAGGGGTTCAGGCTTTCTGTCTGGCTGCTGCTCCTGGCGCTGATCTTTGTCCCGCTTGAGCGGCTCTCCGGCTTGCGTCCCCAAAAATTTTTCCGCAAGGCTCTCGCTCAGGATATCGGCTATTACTTCCTCACCGGCCTGGCGCCGGGCCTGCTGCTCACTTTCCCACTCTCCCTTGCGGCGCTGGGGGCTCACGCGATTGTCCCGTATCGCATGCAAGCCTTTGTCGCCTCCTGGCCGCTCTGGCAACGCGTCCTCGCCGGATTCGTGGTCGGCGAGATCGGTTTTTACTGGGGCCATCGCTGGACGCACGAGATCCCCTTTCTGTGGCGATTCCATTCCATCCACCACAGCGCGGAGCATGTCTACTTTTTAATCAGCTCACGCGCCCATCCGATCGACAGTGTCTTCACCCGGCTGTGCGGTTTGATCCCGGCTTACATTTTGGGCGTTGCGAGTCCTTTAACCCCGACGGGTAGTCTGGTCCCGGTGCTCATCGTATTGGTTGCCACGGTGTGGGGCTTTTTCATCCATTCCAACCTGCGCTGGCGACTTGGTCCGATCGAGTGGCTCATCGCCACGCCAGCCTTCCACCACTGGCACCACACTTTGGGCGAGCCGCGCGATCGCAACTACGCATCCATGCTGCCCTGGATGGACCGGATATTCGGTACCTACTATCTGCCCAACCAGTGGCCGTCGTCTTACGGCACCGAGACGGAAGTGCCGCATTCGTTGGGCCGGCAATTGCTGTATCCGTTGCTCCCGCCTTCCGAAGTCAGTTTGACTGCGCCGGATGCGACCGAGTTGGTATATCGAGGCTGACCCGATTACCGGCATTGGGGCCACCCCCGGCCAAGAGGCCATTGGATCTGGAAAACGGGGTCCGTGCCGAGCCGCGACCGTGAGGGAGCGATCGTCGGGAGTCAGGACAAGGCGGGAACAACCATCGAGTGCTTCCGTGTCGCGCCCGGCCCTTGCGATCTGGTCCTGCGCACCGCTTGCTTAGGGCCTCTCGCGAAACAAGTGTGCCAACCACTCCCTGGCGGTCGTGGCTCAGAAACCGGTACCGAGCCGCGACCGCCAGGGAGCGTTCTGCGCGGCCTGAAATAGTTAATTCGTGACGAGTCCTTACGCGCGCGGCTCGGCATGGTCCCGGCTCGGCCCGAAGGTGTTAGTCTTTTCAAAGAAAGGAGACTTCATGCGTCAAATTGCATCGCATTTGCAACGACCCGATCGCCACGGATTCGGCGCGGCACAGGATGGCTCTTTTTCCGCCCTCCTCCCCCGCGCCTGACAGTAACCCACCAACAATAATTCAAGGAGCCGCGCGACGACCGAGGCGTTTTGCGTCAGCGCTTCTCTGAAATGCGCCCAATGTTCGAGTTCAGTATCCCGGTGCGCGGCCGGGGGTGAAGATCCGAATTGTTATTGGCAGGCATCGAGCGTTCCCGCCCGGACAGGATAAGCGCGACCGGCATGCTGCCGCGACGCCGGCTCAAAGTGTCCACGATGTTCGGCCGTCGGGGATCGAAGGCCGCAACGCGATCCGGCAGAACAGTCCTGGCGAGGAAGTTGAGGTGATCACGGCGGCGTGGTCGCCCAGCGCCGTTTCAGCGCTGCGCCAATGGCCGGCCGCCGCGCCCATAATAGTGGAGAAAGCCTATGACGCTCGAATCCGGACTCGAAATCCCGACTGACAAAATCGCCGATATCTGCCGGCGCTACGGCATTCAGGAAATGGCCATCTTCGGTTCCGCGGCCCGCGGCGATATGCGCCCGGATTCCGACGTCGATGTGCTGGTGGAGTTCTTCCCCGACATCGTCCACGGATGGGATTATTTCGGCATTGAGGAGGAGTTGGCGGGGGTTTTTGGCCGCAAGGTGGATGTGGCGACCAGGAAGTGGCTCAAGCCCCATATCAAGCCGCACATCCTGCACGAAGCTCGCGTGGTCTATGCCGCGTGATCCGCAGCGCATTGCGGATATCATCGAGGCAGCAGGCCGGATCGCCGAGTATCTCCGGTCGCGTAACCAAGCGGACTTTCTGGGTAACCGCCTGCTTCAGGATGCTGTGCTCCGACAACTGATGATTGTGGGCGAAGCGGCGATCAATCTGTCAGCTGAGTTCAAGGCAAAGCACCCTGAAATCGAGTGGCGCAGGATCGCCGGTTTTCGGCATCGAATCGTTCACGACTATCTCGGTTTTGATCTCGACACCGCCTGGAGAATCGCTACGGTCGCGCTCCCGGAACTGAGCGAGCAACTCACACGGATTCTGAAAGCCGAGTTCGATTGACTGATGCGGCATGACGCAGCGCAGGATACAAAGCCCGATACGTCTCGTAACCCGCGGCGTAGCTCGCAGCCTCCGCCGCGCGCGGATCAATCGACACGGCTTCCCGTATCGTCGCGGCGCAGGCTTCGGCGACCGACGCGAACTGCCCCGTCCCGGTCATCGCCAACAACGCCGCGCCGTAAGCCGATCCCTCCTGCGTCTCCAGCGTGGCCACGCGGCGATTTAACACATCGGCCAGGATCTGCCTCCAGAGCGGACTTCGCGCACCGCCGCCGGATGCGCGCACGGTGTCGACCGGCACGCCTAATCCCTCGATGATCGCGAGGCAATCCTTCAGGCTGTACGCGACCCCTTCGATTACCGCCCGGATCAAATCCGCGCGCGTGTGTTTTGCGGTGAGGCCGATCCAACCCCCGCGCGCCGTCGCATCCAGATGCGGCGTGCGCTCGCCCATCAGATAGGGCAACCAGAACAGCCCTTGCGATCCCGCCGGCGCCGCGGCCGCTTCGCGCATGAGTTCGTCGTAGCTTACGCCGGGCGCCAGTTGATTGCGAAACCACTGCAGGCTCAGTCCCGCGCCCTGCGTGACTCCCATGACATGCCACTTATCGCGAACCGCGTGGCAGAAGGTGTGGACGCGCCCCTGAGGGTCCCAGGCCGCGCTGTCCGTGTGCGCGAAAACCACGCCCGACGTGCCGATGGTGCACGAAACAATGCCCGGTTCCACGATCCCGTTGCCCACCGCGCTTGCCGCCTGATCGCCGCCGCCTCCAACCACCGGCGTTCCCGCCGCCAATCCCGTAAGCTCGGCCGCGTGAGCTGAAACGGTTCCGGTAACCTCGCTCGATTCATACACAGCCGGCAGCATCGCCCGATCCAGACCCAGCCCGTCCACCATGTCGAAAGACCAGCGCCGGTGAACCACATCGAGCAAAGCCGTGCCCGAGGCATCCGAAACCTCGGTTGCGAACTCGCCCGCGAGCCGATAGCGGACGTAATCCTTCGGCAGCAGCATCTTCCGCATACGCTCGAAGCGGCGCGGTTCGTGGTCGCGGACCCAAAGCAGCTTGGGCAGCGTGAAACCGGTCAGCACAGGGTTCGCGATCGACTCCAGCACCTTGTCCCTGCCCAGTTTCGCGTTGATGAAATCGACCTGAGGCTGACTGCGCTGATCGCACCAGATCAGCGACGGACGAATCACCGCGTGATCCTTATCGAGCATCACCAGCCCGTGCATCTGGCCGGAAAGACCCACGCCGCGCACGTCGCGTCCCGACACGCCCGCCTGCGCCAACGCGCCGCGGATAGCAAGGACCGCGGCTTCGGCCCAGTCTTCCGGCCGCTGCTCGGCCCACAGAGGATGCTCCATGCGGATCTCCTCATGCGGTGCGGTAACCGCGGCGACTTCGCGCCCGGCCGCATCGATCAACAACGCGCGTGTGCCGCCCGTGCCGGTGTCAACACCCAGCCAATACATTATTTCGTGTTCAGCAGATGTACGCGGTCTTTTTCGTTTTCAAGGCAGACGTATTCCATCAGCTCGCCCTTCGCCAGATGGAACACGCGGCTCTGCGTCCAGGGCGCGGTGTAAGCCTTCGGATCGTCCACGGTCACTTCGTATGACATCGTGTCCGGACCCGTGCGCCGGAAGCGTTCGATGAGGTGAAGCTGATCGCTGTGCGGATGGCCGACCGTATCCAGAAACGTCTTGGTGTTCATGTTGGTGACGTCGATCACGAGCGTGTCGCCGTCCCACTTGCCGACCGAATTGCCGAACCAGGTGGGGTCGACCTTCGGATGATTGCGGCCATCGGTGGGTATGGAGCGAAAGATGGCCCAAGCCTCGTAGAGGATCACGACGCGTTTCGGCGTCTGCACGATCTCGATGGGATCGGGCGCGTTCACTTCGCGCGTCACGCCGACGGGAAGACAGGGATCGTTCTTGCCGTCGAACTTCTTGAATTGTTCCTGGCCCCACGGAGTCAGTTGAGCGGTGGTGTTGCGGGTGAGATCCGGAGTGTAAGGACCGTTCCAAACCCCCGTAAGATCGCCCTTCCAATCGGGCGCCTCCGATTGTCCGAAAGCCGCGATCGGCGC
>JASHSD010000415.1 GCA_030036985.1 Bryobacteraceae bacterium | reverse complement strand
GGCTACGGCTCCCAGGGCCACGCTCACGCGTTGAACCTGCGCGACTCCGGCCTCGACGTCGTTGTCGGCCTGCCCGCCGACAGCAAGAGCCGAGCCAAGGCCACTGCCGCCGGCCTCACGGTGCTCTCACCGTCCGAAGCCGCGAAGGCCGCCGACGTGATGATGATCCTCGTACCCGATCACATCCAGGCCGACCTCTACGCCTCCGACATCGCGCCCAACCTGACTAAAGGCAAAACGCTGATGTTCGCCCACGGCTTCAACATCCACTTCGGCTTCATCAAACCTCCCTCCGATGTCGACGTCTCCATGATCGCGCCCAAAGCCCCCGGCCATCGCGTGCGCGAAGTCTTCGTCGAAGGCTCCGGCGTTCCCGCGCTCGTCGCCATCCAGCAGGACGCCAGTGGCCACGCGCTCGAAAACGCCTTGGCCTATGCGGCGGCTCTCGGCTGTCTGCGCGCCGGCGTTATCGAAACCACTTTCCGCGAAGAGACCGAAAGCGACCTTTTCGGCGAACAGGCCGTGCTCTGCGGCGGCGCTTCCGAACTCATTCGCGCCGGTTTCGAAACCCTGGTCGAAGCGGGCTACGCCCCCGAGATCGCTTACTTCGAATGCCTGCATGAACTCAAGCTCATCGTAGACCTCATCTATGAAGGCGGCCTCGGCTACATGCGGTACTCCGTTTCCGACACCGCCGAATATGGCGACTACACCCGCGGTCCCCGCATCATCACGGCCGAAACGCGCAAAGAGATGAAGAAGATCCTCTCCGAAATCCAGTCGGGCGAATTCGCCAAACAGTGGATGGCCGAGAACAAAGCGGGCCGTCAGAAGTTCGTGTCCATGCGCGCCGAACAGGCCAACCAGCCTGTCGAAAACGTGGGCCGCGAACTGCGGAAGATGATGACGTTCCTGAAGCGGAATAAAGAAGTGGGCGTACCAGTAGCCCAAGGCTGAAGAGCAACACCATGCGCATTCAAACGTTCGATACCACTCTTCGGGACGGCTCGCAAGGCGAAGCCGTCTCTTTCTCGGTCGATGACAAAATCCTCATTGCCCGGAAACTGGATGAGCTCGGTATTGACTACATTGAAGGCGGATGGCCTGGCTCCAACCCCAAAGACAGGGAGTTCTTCGAGCAGACGCGGGGTCTGAAGCTGAAGCATGCGAAGCTGACGGCTTTCGGATCCACGCGCTTCGCCCGGAACACCATCGAAAAAGACCGCAACGTGCGTGAGCTGATCGAAGCCGGAACCCCGGTGATCTCGATCTTCGGCAAGAGTTGGGATCTCCACGTTTCCCGCGCGCTCGGTATCACCGAAAACGAAAACCTCAACATCATCGCCGAGACCGTCCGCTATCTCAAAGATCACGGCAAAGAGGTCGTCTATGATGCCGAGCACTTCTTCGACGGCTACATCCACAACCGCGACTTCGCCCTGCGCACGCTCGAAGCCGCGAAACACGCCGGCGCCGATGTGCTCTGCCTCTGCGACACAAACGGCGGCACCCTGACCGATTTCCTGGCCCGGATTGTCGCCGACGTCCGTTCCAAATTCGACGGCATCATCGGCATCCACACGCACAACGATTCCGATGTCGCGGTGGCCAACGCACTGGCAGCCATCGGCAACGGCGCTTCGCATGTACAGGGATGCCTGAACGGCTACGGCGAACGCTGCGGCAACTCGAACCTGGCCTCTATTATCGCCAACCTCGAACTGAAGCTGGGCCACCCCACCATTGGTTCGGATAAGCTCCAGTCGCTCACTTCCACCTGCCGCTTCATCGCCGAACTGGCCAACCTGCCCATGCGCAAGGACCAGCCCTACGTGGGCCAGAGCGCCTTCGCCCACAAAGGCGGCGTGCATGTCAGCGCGGTGATGAAGGATTCATCCACCTACGAGCACATATCGCCGGAGCTTGTCGGCAATCGCCAGCGCGTGCTGGTCAGCGACCTCTCCGGACGCAGCAATGTCATCTGGCAACTACAGGAACAGGGACTGGCCGGCCGCCTGAGCGACCAGGCGCGCCGCGATCTGCTCGAGCGCGTGAAGGAATCGGAGTTCCAGGGCTACGATCTCGAAGCCGCCGACGGGACTTTCGAGCTCTTCGTACGCGAAGCCATCAACCCCGGCGTGCACTTCTTCGACGTGGGCGATTATCACGTCGCCGTCAAACCGGGCCATGCCACCGCAACAGTCTCGATCTCGACCGACGAAGGCGTCCATACCGAATCGGCAGACGGTCATGGTCCGATGAACGCACTCGATGTCGCGCTGCGCAAATGCCTAGCGGCGCATTATCCGCAACTCGCCGAAGTGCGTCTCACGGACTACAAAGTGCGTGTGCTCGATTCCAAGAAAGGCACGGCGGCGAAGGTCCGCGTGCTGGTCGAGTGGTCGGACCACGATAAGAGTTGGTCGACCGTGGGCGTTTCCGACGACGTGATTGAAGCCAGCTGGAACGCTCTTGTCGACGCGCTGCGCCTCGAACTCATGCGACTTACGGAGGCCGAGCATGCAGGCGCCGACCGGGCTGTTGAAGCCCTCAAGTAAAGTCGCGGTGCTGACCGGCGCGGGCGTGTCCGCCGAGAGCGGCATCCCGACTTTTCGCAGCAACGGCGGCTATTGGAATCAGCATCGCTTCGAAGATCTGGCTACCCCCGAGGGCTTCTTCAGCGATCCGAAGTTCGTCTGGATCTGGTATGAAGAACGCCGCCGCGCCATCGCCGCCGCGCGCCCGAATGCCGGGCATGAAGCGCTCGCCGAGATGGAGAAGCGCGTCGCCGCCTTCACGCTGATTACGCAGAACGTCGACGGCCTGCACGATCTCGCCGGCTCGAAGAACGTAATCAAGCTCCACGGGGACATCTGGACTCTGCGTTGCCTGAAGTGCGGCAGGGAGCGCGTCGATCGTTCCGAGCTGAACGATCTCCCCCCGTTTTGCGCGTGCGGCGGGATGCTGCGGCCTGGCGTCGTATGGTTCGGCGAGATGCTGCCCGAAGGCGCGATGGAGCGCGCGACCGCGGCCGTGCGCGCGGCCGATGTTCTGATCGTCGCCGGCACATCGGCGCAGGTCTATCCGGCGGCCGGGCTGATCACGATGGCCCGCACGGTCATCGAGATCAATCCGGAAGCGACCGCCTTCTCGGACGACGCCACGTACTCGCTGCGCGGGACCTCCGCCGAGATCCTCCCGCAGCTGCTGCTCGATTAACGGCCTTATGCAGGAAGCAGCCCAATCCGCAACCGCCCCCGCTCCCGGCATCTTCGCGACCATTCGCGAATCGCTCTCGGGCGTTCATCGCGATCTCACGCAGGGCAGCCTGCGCCGCACCATCGTCATTCTCGCGATTCCGATGATCCTCGAGATGCTGATGGAATCGCTGTTCGGCGTCGTCGACATGTTCTTCGTCGCGCGCCTCGGCGTCGATTCCCTGGCCACGGTGGCGCTGACCGAATCCTGCCTCGTGCTCGTGTTCGGAATCGCTATGGGGCTCAGCATGGCGACTACGGCCTTCGTCGCGCGGAGGATCGGCGAACGAGATCCCGCGGGCGCGGCGGTAGCCGCGGTGCAGGCCATCGCGGTGGGCCTGCTGCTTTCGATCGTCGTGGGCGCAGTCGGCATCCTTTATGCGCCGGACGTGCTCGGGATCATGGGCGCGACGCCCTCGGTGATTCGGATCGGCTCGACCTACACGCGCATTCTGCTGGGCGGATCGGCCACGATCTTCCTGCTGTTCCTGATCAACGCGATCTTCCGCGGCGCGGGCGATCCGGCGCTGGCCATGCGGGCGCTGTGGTTCGCCAACCTGATCAACATCGTCCTCGACCCGTGCCTGATCAACGGCTGGGGACCGTTCCCGCGCCTGAACGTGATGGGCGCTTCGGTCGCCACCACCACAGGCCGCGGACTGGGCGTGCTGTTTCAGCTCTGGATGCTGTTCGGCGGCAAGAGCCGAATCCGGGTCTTCGCCCGCCAACTGCGCATCAACCTCACTGTCTTGTGGCGCCTTCTGCGGGTGTCGTTCACCGGCATTCTGCAGTTCCTGATCGCCACCGCGAGTTGGACCGCTCTCGTGCGCATCTGCGCCACCTTCGGCAGTGTGCCGGTGGCCGGATACACCGTCGCCATCCGGATCTTCCTGTTCGTGCTGCTGCCTTGCTGGGGACTCGCCAACGCCGCCGCGACCCTGGTCGGCCAGAACCTGGGGGCGAAGCAGCCGGAGCGCGCCCAGGATGCCGTGTATTGCACCGGCCGCTACGCGATGACTTATATGGGTTCGATCGCGGTCGTCTTCCTCGTGTGCGCGCACCAGTTGGCGGCATTCTTCACGCCCGACCCCGCGGTTCAGACCGTCGCCGCGAATTGCCTGCGCTTCGTCAGCGTCGGCAATCTCTGCTACGCGTGGGGCATGGTGCTGGTGCAGGCATTCAACGGCGCGGGAGACACGCGTACACCATCGATGATCAATTTCTTCTGCTACTGGTGCTTTCAGATCCCGCTGGCATGGACCTTGGCCGTAGCCCTTCACTGGGGGCCGCGCGGCGTGTTCGCGGCCATCCCGTCGGCTGAAACCGCGATGACGATTTCGTCCCTGCTGCTGTTCCGCCGCGGCGCCTGGAAGCGCAAGACGATCTGAGCGCGGGTGGGTGTAACGTTCGCCACGCTGGACAGGTGAATGCTCTCACACTCGGCGGGAAACCAAATCCATGCCTGCAAATCCGTTCGAAGACAGCCGGATTGCGGCCGGCACGATCCAACGGCACGGTCTCAAGCCCGGCATGCATACTGGACCCGTGGAATCCGACGCCATCTCCCGTAACGACGCAAGGGACGGCGCCGCAAGTCTTCATAACGACCGAAAGGAGCACCGTATGTCAGCCAACTTAGAAACAATGAACGATCTTTTCCTCGACGAAATCCGCGATCTCTACGACGCAGAGAAACAACTCACCAAAGCTCTGCCGAAGATGGTCAAATCATCCTCCACGCCGGAGCTGAAATCCGCTTTCGAGGATCACCTCCAGGAGACCCAGGGACACGTGGAACGGCTGGAGGAAATCTTCCAAACGCTCGGCGAAAAAGGTACCGGTAAAAAATGCGTGGGAATGACCGGAATCATCAAGGAAGGCGAGGAGATGATCGGCGATATGGATGAGGGCTCGCTGCGCGACGCCGGCATCATCGCGGCGGCGCAGAAAGTCGAGCACTATGAGATCTCCGGTTACGGCTCGGCGCGTACTCACGCCATGATGCTGGGACACAGCGAAATCGCATCCCGGCTCGAAGAAACGCTGCGCGAAGAAAAGGCGGCGGACAAGAAGCTGAACGATATCGCTCAGACCATGGTGAACGACCAGGCGCTGGGATCCTCAAGCTCGCGCTCGGGTCCCAGAACGCGCACCGCGGGTCACTAGTGTCCCGTCCCACTTAATTATTTACAATTAGAAGGATTCGTGATCCGATGGGGTATGTTCACCCGCGCGGCTGCATTGGATCTCGATCAAGCGCAGATACGACGCCTGGAATCGCTGGTCCGTGCGGGCGGCACACCGCAAAAGACCGCCCGCAAATGTCAGGTGATCCTTCTGGCGA
>JASHSD010000414.1 GCA_030036985.1 Bryobacteraceae bacterium | reverse complement strand
GGAAGCCAGCAGAATCGCGTCGTAGAGCGTGGTGCCCGCCCGCGGCCGGCTGCCGTTGCTCGGATATCCTCCGCCAGGATAGCCGTTTCCGCCAGGATACCCTCCGCCCGGATAACCGCCGCCGGGATAATTGCCGCCGCCCTGCTGCATCTGCGGCCGATCGTCCGCCGCCAGCTGCACCTGGCTCAGGGCGCGTTCCAGCTTGTCGCGCGACGAAGTCAGGTCCTGGAGCAGTTCCGTGTCTTTATCGAAATGAATCAGGAAGGTCTGGTCGCGGTCCTCGCGCAGCACCTTCTCGATGAACCGGCTGCTGGCGTCCTTCTCATCGTCCAGCACCATCCGCTGACTCCGGCTGGTATCGACCATCAGCCCGAGCGTCAACGGCAGATCCGTTTCGCGCGAATAATAACGAATCGTCTGCGGACGCCCGTCTTCGGTCAGCGTGAAATCGTCCTGGCCCAGGTCGTTGACGATCTTGCCCTGCTTATCGTGAACCGTCACCAGCACGCTGACGACTTTGACATCTGTCGCGAATTTCGCATCCGGCCCGGGCGCGCTTTCCTGGGCGAAAGCTGCGCCTGCGGCGCCTGCCGCGGTCGCCGCGAGGAATGTTCGTCGGGAAATGGACTGGTTCATACCTTTGCTCAACAATATTCCTTTACCGGAAGATGCGCCGACGACCGCACCCGTTACGCCGATCACCGCCTCGTCTTGTACACGATGGGTGCGCGACATAAATACGATCCGTTCCGAAATACGATCCGTTCTGAGCTGCGACCGCAAGGGAGCGGTCGCCGGGGGTCAGGACAAGCCGGAAACAGCTCGATTTCCCCCATATTCACCGCGCACACGCCGGCGCGCGCCCCACGTCCTGATTCGCGACGCTATCCCACAGCAGCGTCCTCTTCCCATCCGGACAAGTCGCCGTCGCGCGTTCCCCGCCACCGAACGCGATGTCGAGAACCGCGCCGCCGCTGTCGTCCACGCCTTGGCTCATGCCGGTGTCGATCAGAAACAGCAATCCGAATCGCTGGAACATTTCGCCGCGTTCCCGCTTGATCCCGTCCGCGAACGCGACCGCCGACGGCACATGCCCTTCCACGATGTGCTTCACGCCCAGCGCCCGCGCATCGTCGACCAGCAGTTCCTTTTCGCCCCGCTCCGGCATTCCGGCATCGATCCATACGTTGCGGCCTTGGCCGTTCAGCCGCGCTTCCAGCAGCGAATCCGCGCCGATCAGTTGTTTCGTGCGATAGCCTTCGCGGTCCAGCCCTTCCTGGAGGTCCAACGTCAGCTTTGCAACCGTGCGTCCACCCGCGTTCCCGGCGTGCGAAAAGAACCAATCGTTCACGCGCGCGGCAAACGGCAGCGAACAAAGAAATTCGCCGATTTCGCCCCCGCACGCCCTCACCTGCGCCGGATCCATTCCCGCTGCTTTCAACTGCTTCGCGAACGCCCGGCCTTTGGGCGCCGGAGAATCAGGCGAAGTATCCGCAAGGAACTCCGCTTCATGATTTCCCGCAAGGATCACCACATTTCCGCCCGCGCGCCGCGCATCTTCGCGGACCGCCATTAACAGCCTCAACACATCGACCGCTCGCGGACCCTTATCGATCATGTCGCCGGTCACAACCAGCACCGCATGTCCCGCGCACCATCTCGCGTCTTCGGGCCTGGCGGGCCGGCCCTCGATAATTCCCGCCGCAGCCATGGCTCCGGCCAGCCGGACGTAGTCGCCGTGCGCATCGCCGATGGCGAAGATCTCGTTCGCATGCGCGATCTGCGCCACCGCCGGATACTTCGCCCAGTCGCGCGCACTCGCCGCCGCCGCGCAAAGCGCCAGCGCAAGGCCCAGATGAAGCCCGCGCCGCATCGTCAAAACTTCTCCAGCGTTCGCTGCTCGCGCACCAGCACTTCCGGCGCGACCGAAACATAGCCCAGCGCCGCCGCCTGATTCTGTCCCGGGCCCAGCATCCATTCCAGAAGCTCTTTGATCGCCCGCTTCTTCCCCGGATCGCCGATCTGCGCCGGCACGACAAACCATGAGAACGACGCGATGGGATACGCATCCGCGCCCGCCGCGTTGGTAATCGAAGTCTGAAAATCCTCCGCGATCCGGTTCGACGATCCGCGCGCCGACGCCAGAATGCTCTCGAGATCCGGCGAAACAAATCGCCCCGCGCTGTTGCGAACGCTTCCGTAACTCATGTGTTCGGAAATCGCGTAAATATATTCGACGTATCCCATGGAACCCGGCGTCTCGCGCACAAGTTTCGCCACGCCTTCATTCCCCTGCGCACCCGCGCCCACCGGCCATTTCGGCGTACCGCTGTTCCCGACCGCCGCTTTCCACTCCGGACTCGTCTTCGACAGAAAATCCGTCCAGACATAGCTGGTGCCGCTCCCGTCCGCGCGATGGACCACCTGAATCTCCTGGTCCGGCAGATTGGCCGTCGGGTTAATTGCCCGCAATTGCGCATCGTTCCACCTGCGGATCTTCCCGAGATAAATGCCCGCCAGAATCGCCGGCGTAAACCGCAGGTCCCGCGGCATCGCCGGCAGATTGTAAACCGGCACAACGCCGCCCATAATCGTCGGGAAGCGCAGAAACCGCGGCTTGCCTCCGGCGAAATATTCGTCGGGCGTAATCATGATGTCGGAACCGGCGAAATCGACCGCCCCCTTGCGCAGGCGCTCGATGCCGGTCTCGGACCCCGTGGGATCGTAATGAATCTCGATCTGCGGATATCTCTTATGAAAGGCTTCGAACCATTTGGCGTAAACCGGATAAGGGAAGGTCGCTCCCGCGGCCGTAAGAGCCGTAGCCGGGATATCGGCCGGCGCCGGCTCGGCGGGAGTGGCGCCATCGGCGGGAGCGGACACCAGCTTTCTCACCACCAGCTTCGCCAAATCGTGCGCAAGGCGTCCGGACTCGGAAGCGGTATGCGGCGTCGCCAGGTAAGACCAGAGCGTTTCCCCGTACTTATCTTTCAGTTCGATGGACAAATACCCGGTCCATTCGGCCTGAGCGTCGCTCAAGCTGCGTTCCCGCGGGTTCAGACTGATGTAACCCTTGATCCACACTTCGCCTTTGCCCGACAGCACGCCATCGGCTTCGGCTTCGTTATTCACCAGACGGAACCGGTGAGTTTTCTCCAGTTCGGAGACGATTTTTTCGCGCAGCTCGCTCGCGCCCGGGCGGTCGCCGAACGAATCGACATAGACGCTTTTGATCCCGTTCAGATCGGCCGCGGCCTGCGCGGACGCGGCAATGGCGCAGACGCACAGTGCCGCCAGTGTGCGGAATTTCATCGGTTGCTTTCAGTGTATGTCGTCCGCTTCAGCCCGATAAAGGCGAAAACGGGATCCGCACCGAGCGCGACCGTACCGCGCGCGACCGTACCGAGCCGGACCGTACCGAGCCGGACCGTACCGAGCCGCGACCGTGAGGGAGCGGTCGTCGGGAGCCGGGACAAGCTTTCCCGATCTTAAGAATCAATCTGCGCACCGCTGCTTACGCGCGCGGCTCAGGATGGTAGCGGCTCGGCGATGAGTGACGATAAGTGACGATTTCGTTACAGACCGGATAATGTTCCGTTGCACCTCCGGTCGCGCATTGACAGATTCACCGCTCAGCTTCAACCATAAAAGATTGCGGCTCTGCCTGATCATCTGGATGCTTCTGGCGCCGGCATTCCTCATCGCTCAGGACGACGAGACCGACTGGCGCGACGACCGCTACTGGTTCACCATTCAGGCCAACTTCATCCGTCAGCAGCAGCCCTCTTTTTACGCAAAATACAGCGGTCCGAACAGCTTTGACGCCAACGCGGAGCACGCCACCTCGCGCGTCGAGACCCTCTATACAGGCTTCCGCGTCACGCAGAATCTGGAGTTTCTCTTCGATCTCGAAAGCGCCGGGGGCAGCGGCCTGAGCAACGCGTTGGGCATAGCCGGCTTCCCCAACCTGGATGTGGTGCGTAACCCGAGCCTCAGCGAAAACCCCTACGTTGCGCGCGTTATGCTGCACTACACGCTGCCGCTGAGCAAAGAGATGGTGGAATCGGCGCGCAGTCCCCTGGGGCTGGCCGGCCACGTGCCCGCGCGGCGTCTCGAATTCCGCCTGGGCAAGCTGAGCACGGTCGATTTCTTCGACCTTAACTCGGTGGGCAGCGATAGTCATCTGCAGTTTATGAACTGGGCCGTGGATAACAATGGCGCCTACGATTATGCCGCCGATACCCGCGGCTACACTTACGGCCTCGTCATCGAGTACTACGACAAATGGGGCGCTATCCGCTATGGCGAAATGCTCATGCCGACAGTCGCCAACGGCCTTGTTCTCGATTGGGACATCGCGCGCGCGGGCGGCCAGAATCTCGAATTTGAATTTCACCCCCAACTGCTGAAGCATCGCCAGACCGTCGTCCGCGCGCTCTCGTATCTGAATCGCGCAAACATGGGCAGTTATAACGAAGCCATCCTGCAGGATCAGGACGGCCAGGTCGCGACTCCCGACATCACTCTTTCGCGCCGGCAGGGCCGCGTGAAATACGGATTCGGATTAAACGCCGAGCAGGAGCTGACGGACAACCTGCGCGTCTTCGGACGCCTGGGCTGGAACAACGGCGCGACGGAATCGTTCGCCTACACCGAGATCGACAGCACCGAAGAATTCGGCGGCGATCTGCGCGGCAAATGGTGGAAGCGGCCGCGGGATAAGATCGGCGCCGCTTTTGTCGCGAATGAGATCAGCCCGGCCCATCGCGAGTATCTCGCGCTGGGAGGTCTTGGCTTCCTCTTAGGCGATGGCGGCCTGACTTACTCGCCCGAAAAGATCTTCGAGACTTACTACACGGCCCACGTATGGCGAGGCCTATCCATAGCGGGAGACTACCAGCACATCGCCGATCCGGGTTATAACGCCGTCCGCGGACCGGCTGATGTGGCAAGCATACGGCTTCATTTCGAAGACGGTATCACCTCGTTCAAGAAGCAGTAGCGCTTGGACACGCGACTTGAGTCGCGTCGGACCGCTACTCATCGCGCTATTATCGTGGTGGAGCTCCGATGTCCCTCACCACCATCCGTTACGATCGGGAGCAACTGGAACGAGCTGTCAGGAGCGTCGAGGCCCGCTTCCCCGAGATTGAACGAATAATCTACACCGTCGGCGAAGACTGGGCGAACTATCCGGCGATTTTCATTCGAATCCTGCTGAAGGATTCACCGACTACCCGCGGGGTCCCGCATGACAAACTTGAGGTTCAGCGCCTCGGCGCCCTCGCGTCTTCGATTAAGGAAGCTCTGAGGAGCGACATACATACCGACGATTTGCAGCCGTACTTCTATTTCCGAAGTGTTTCCGAGCAGGAAGAACTTCGCGATCCCAAATGGGATTGATGGGATATCCCCGCGATCTGCTCGATGCGGCGTGGGCCATGGCCGGCAACGCACAGCAAAATCAGGCTCTGCTCCGACGAGCGGTTTCTACCGCCTACTACGCACTCTTCCATCTTCTGATCGAGGACGCCTGCGCCAACTGGGTGGTTGTCGAACAACGCGGAAGATTGAGCCGGCAATTCGAACACAGGCGCATGAGGGATGCTTCAGCCGCGACAGCAAAGCGATCTGCGCCGAAATCGGATATGTTCGTCGTGGCCGATACATTCGTCGATCTTCAGGGAAAGCGCCACGAGGCGGACTACGATTTCACTGACACCTTCGTTATCCTGGACGTCACGGCTGATTTGAGAGCCGCTGAATCGGCGTTCCAAAGTTGGGAGCGGGTCAGACAGGATGACGCCGCGAAGGACTATCTTTTCTCGTTGCTGTTCAGGGAGCGATAAGCTGGAGCGAAATGCTCTCGACGCTCTTCAAGACTGACGACGATATCGTCCTCACCCTCATCCGCCTCATGTGCGGCATCGTGTTCTTCTATCACGGCTCGCAGAAGATGCTCGGATGGTGGGGCGGTCCCGGATTCACCAACATGATGCACGGCTTCGAAAGCCAGGGCATTCCCCCCGTATTCGCGTTCCTCGCCATCGCCGCGGAGTTCTTCGGCGGCATCGGCCTCATTATCGGATTCCTCAGCCGCATCGCCGCTTTCGGCATCTCGGTCAACATGGTCGTCGCCATCTTCACCGTGCACCTGCCGAACGGCTTTTCCATGAACTGGAGCGGCAATCAGAAAGGCGAAGGATTCGAATTCCATCTGCTTGTCCTCGCCATCACGGTATCGATCATGCTTGCGGGTGCGGGCGCCTTGTCGCTCGATCGGTTTATTTACAAGCGAAACCAGTGGCGATGACGTCGCGAAGCCGCTGGAGAAAATAAGAGACGAAATGAAGATTACATCGTCGAAGGAAGTTTATCGCTGCGGACTGTTCCAGGTAACCGAGGACGAAGCGGAGGACAAGACCGGCTGGAAGATGCAACGCAGCGTCGTCCGCCATTCCGGCTCGGCCGTGATGATGGCGGTGGATGAGAAGAGCCGCGTTCTCCTTGTTCGGCAATATCGCCTGCCCGCGAACCAGTCGCTCTGGGAACTGCCCGCGGGCAAGACCGACGAAGGCGAGACCGTGCAGCAGGCGGCCAAACGCGAATTGATTGAAGAGACCGGCGTGCGCGCGAAGAAGTGGAAGAAGCTGGTCTCGTTCTTCCCCAGTCCCGGTTACGTGGAGGAGAAGATGACCATCTTCCTCGCAACGGAACTGACGCATGGCGAAGCGCAGCCGATGGAAGACGAACGCATCGAAACGCGCTGGTTCACGAAAAAGGAACTTCGGGACATGATCGCATCGAACAAGATCGTGGATGCGAAGACGATGGTCGGGTTTCTCTACTGGACCCGGCCGTAGATTCTGTTGCGGGGATCTGAAACGCGGGGCAGACGCAACGGCCTGCCCCGCGAGGAACCGATAATTAATCGGCTTCCGCCCTGGGGCTACTTCTTCGCCGCTTTCTTCACCGCTTTTTTTGTCGCGGCTTTCTTCGCGGGCGCTTTCTTCACGGCCTTCTTGGCCGCTGCCTTTTTTACTGCCTTTTTGGTTGTTGCCATCGTTGATGATTCTCCCGTTCTTCTCACATTATGAAACGAAATAGGAACAGATACACCAGGAAAGTTAAAAAATGTTTTGGACCGCCGACCGCGCGATCGCGCGTCGCCCGGTGGTACAACGAGATTCTGTGAAGAAAGTTCAACTCATCACGGACGGCGCATGCCTCGGAAATCCGGGGCGCGGAGGATGGGCCGCCATCCTGCGCTACGGTCCGCACAAGAAGGAAGTGTTCGGCTGCGAGGCGCATACGACGAACAACCGCATGGAGCTCAAAGCCGCGCTTGAAGGGCTGCGCACGCTGCGCGAGGAATGCGAAGTCGAGATCGTCACCGACTCCGAATATCTGAAGAACGGCATCACGCAATGGATCAAGGGCTGGAAGAAACGCGGCTGGATGACCGCGCAGAAGAAGCCCGTGCTCAATCGCGATCTCTGGGAGGCGCTCGACGATCAGGTGTCGCGCCACACGACGACGTGGTCGTGGACCAAGGGGCACGCTTCGCACGAAGACAACAATCGCGCCGACGAACTGGCCTCTCTCGCGGCGCGCGACCAGCGGTGTTCGATGTAATTCGGACACGCGACTTCAGTCGCGTTGACGAGTCTACTCGACGCGCTTCTCCGTCGGATAGCCTTTATCGATCCAGTCCGTCTTCAGATTGGCGTCGATAACCATCGCTTTGACATGCGTGAACCCCATCGCATGCAGCGCCGCGAAGGCGGGGCGGATGTTGGGGCACTTGTCGAAGGGACAGCATCCGCAGTAGAGAATGATTTCGCGATCACGCGGCTGGCCCGCCACGGCCTTCTTCAACTCCGCGATGCCTTCAGGCTTCGAGCCGGGTCCCGCATACTGCGTGCCCGCGATGTGCGCGGCGCGATAGAGCACGGAGAAGCCGACATGGATCACCAGCGCGTTTTTCAACTCCCGGTTCGCCTGCGCCGGCTGGATCAGGTCTTTCCCGGTCCACGGTTCGCTCGCGAAAACGGAAACGGCCAGCAACAGCAATGTCAGACGGCGCATGAGCCGATTCTATGCCATCCTGCGCAGGGACGGCAGGCGCAATTTCAGAACGCGCTCGCGCCGCCGTTCTTCGTTGAGGCTGCGTACGCGCGCGGGCAGCAGGTCGTTGAGCGACACCATGCCCGCGAGTTTCCCGTCAACCGGATCGACCACCGGGAGCCGCGTGAATCCGGTTTCGGCCATACGCAGAACCACGATGCTCAGAGGCTCGTCCGGATGGGCGACGACAGGGTCGCGCAGCACATCGCCCAATGACGCCGACGGCTTTTCGGAATCCATGAGACTGCGCAACTGCTTTCGCGTGACGACGCCCTTGACGCGGCGTTCGGAGTCGACAACGGGAAAGAGGTGTTGTCCGTGCTGCGGCGGTTCGCGCACCATGAATCCGCGCAGTTCCTCAACCGTCGCCGCCGCCGGAAGCGCAACCAGATTGGTGCGCATGACCTCGCGCACAAAAAGGCTCTCCAGCGGATCGGTCGCGTATTCGCGCGAGATATGAAAACCGCGCCGCGCCACTTTTTCGGTCAGAATGGACCGCTTCAGCACCAGAACGCTGGTCGCATAAGCCAACATGCCCGCGACGAGAAGCGGCAGCAGCACGTTGATATCGTGCGTGAGTTCGAGGGCGAACATCACCGCGGTGAACGGCGCGCCCATGGTTCCCGCCAGCGTCGCGCCCATGCTGATCAGAGGCCAGAAGCCCGCGCCTTCATGCGGCAGGAACATCCCCTCGACTCCGCCCAGCGCGGCGCCGATCATCAATAACGGCGCCAGCACGCCGCCCGATGTTCCGGAGCCGAGCGCAAACGCCCAGATGGTCGACTTCACCAGCAGCACGCCGATGATCATGGTGCGGGGAACGTCGCCCTGCAGCAAAGCCTGGATGGTGTCGTAGCCGACGCCGAGCGACTGAGGGAAGATCATTCCGCCCAAGCCGACCACCAAGCCGCCGATGGCCGGCCACCACATCCAATGAATGGGCAGCTTCTTGAACGCGTCTTCGGCCGCGTAGACCGCATAGGTCAGCAGCGCCGAGAGGCCGCCTGCCAGCAGTCCGGCGATCACGCATCCGGCCATTCCCTGCAGACCGATGAAGATGGCGTGCTGCGGGACAGGGAACAACGGCCCGAGTCCGAGAACGTATCTTCGCGCCGCGCCCGCCGTCGCGCTGGCGAGCGCCACGGGAATCACGCTGCGCGGCTTCCACTCGAAGAGCAGCAGTTCCACCGCGAGCAGCACCGCTGCAACGGGCGCGGCGAATGTCGCGGACATGCCCGCGGCCGCTCCCGCGACCAGCAGCGTCTTGCGCTCCGCGGCGGTGAGATGGAAGAGCTGCGCCACGATCGATCCGACGGCGCCGCCGGTCATGATGATCGGGCCTTCGGCGCCGAACGGCCCTCCCGAGCCGATGGCGATCGCCGACGAGAGCGGCTTCAGCACTGCGAGGCGCGGCTGTACTTTGCTTCCGTGGATCAGAATCGATTCGAGAGCTTCCGGTATGCCGTGCCCGCGAATTCTGTCGGAACCGTAACGCGCCATCAGGCCGACGATGAGACCACCGGCGATCGGAATCAGCAGGGCCCACCAGCCGAGACGATTGCCCGCGGGCGAAACCAGAATCGTGCCCAAGCGGTGGAAGTAGAACGCATTGGTGAAGAAGCCGATCAGGCGCAACAGCACCCAGGCGATAAAGGTGGCGATGAAACCGATTACGATGGCGAGCACCGAGATCGGAACGATACGAAGGGTTGTGGTGAAATCGCCCAGTGCTTCGGCGCTTGGGGGACGGCTCGTCATACCACCCACGTCCTTCTGCCATGACGCAGAACCGACTGCAGGGCGTGGGCCAGTTCGGGGCCCGAGACCTCGAATTCCGCGCGATGCGCCAACGCCAGCTTGTGCAGCAGGTTTCTCCCGGCCGCAGTCAGGCGAATGAGCACTTCACGCTTATCTTCCGTTCCGGGCTTGCGCGCGATGGCGCCGGTCGCTTCCAGGCGATTGACCAGCTCGACCGCGCTGTGGTGCTGGATGAAAAGCCTCGACGCGATTTCGCGAATGGTGGGCTTCACGCCTTCGGGCAGCCCCTGCACCGCGAGGAGCAGTTGATGCTGCTGCGGCTCGATGCCGTGCTCTTTGGCCGTGGCTTCGCTGAAGTGCAGGAAGCCGCGGATCTGGCGGCGGAATTCGGCCAGATCGCGGTACTGCTCCGGGGATAGTTCTCCTTCCGATTCCATAGTTATATCGTATCACGATATTATTTCCGTGCAGGGGCCGGGATGAGTCCCGGCCCGGCAGGCACGAGTGCCTGCGCCACGGGGCATAATTGGAGTAGATGCGAAGTCTTGTTTTTTTTCTCGTCTGCTTTGCCCTCCCGGCTCTCGCGCAAACGCCCAAGGACGTTCGCGCCGTCGCCAAACAGGGGCCCTCCGCGATACCGAAAGTGGCCGCTTACCTGAACAGCGCCGATGTCGACACCCGTATCGAAGCCGTGAAACAGCTGATCGCCCTCGGTGGCCGGCAGACGATCGATCCCCTGATTCAGGCCACGCGCGATGCCGATCCGGAAGTGCAGATGCGCGCCACCGACGGCCTGGTGAATTACTATCTGCCCGGCTACGTCAGGCAGGGGGTAGCGTCGACCATCGTGCGCGTGGGCGGGGCGGTCAAGGACAAGTTCGCCGACAACAACGATCAGATCATCGACCGGTTCGTCATCGTCCGGCCCGAAGTGATCGCCGCACTGGCCCAACTGGCCGGCAGCGGGGCGAGCATGGACGCGCGGGCGAACGCCTGCCGCGCCATCGGCATCCTGCGCGGCCACGCCGCGCTTCCCGCTCTGATCGACGCTCTGCGGACCAAGGACAGCAACGTGATGTACGAAGCCCTGGCCGCGATGGAGAAGATTCAGGATCCGTCGGCGGGTCCGAGGATCACCTATCTGCTGCGGGATCTCAACAACCGCGTGCAGAGCACCGCCATCGAGGCGTCCGGTGTCCTTCGCAGCACCGACGCTCTGCCGACGCTCCGCACCATCGTCGCCAATCCCCGCAACGCGAAAGTGCAGCGGGCCGCGCTGACAGCCATCGCCATGATGCCCCAGCCGCAGGATCGCGAATTGTTCCTGACCCAACTGGGTTCAAGAGACGAGAAACTGCGCACCGCGGCGTGCGAGGGTCTTGGAAGAATCGGCAATCCCGCGGACTTGGCGGCGCTCGAAAAGGAGTGGAACGGCGAGGACAAAATTTATCCCCGGCTTGGGGCCGC
>JASHSD010000027.1 GCA_030036985.1 Bryobacteraceae bacterium | reverse complement strand
AGCTTCCTCGCCGCATTACTCGCACTCTCAAGATCGGGCTCGAAATGCAGTGCAAAAAGAACCAGGCCCGGCGTAAAAAACCCAATAGGCAGTGGGTAGGTCGCAGTGCGCAGGTCGAGGATGAGGTCGCTAAGGGAAGTTGCGTCGGGCGGTTGGCCTCAACGTCTGCGCGGTGCAAATAACGTAAATCACGTAATGTTCAGACCGGGCGCCGCGCCACCAGTGCTATCGAGGAACTTCAATCCGAACACGGTCTCCGTCGATGTTAACCCGGCATATCCTCGAAATGAAGCCTTCCGCTTGAGTTCCGTCGTAAGTATCATGGCATCGCGACCTTCGTGAGTATCAGGCATGCGACGCCTGCAAAAAGCAGCACATCTATGTCGCGCACCCCTCTGAGATATCACGGAGCGCTAATAGACTCCACTCGTGTAGAGTTGGAACGGAGCCCAGTAGAATGGCTTGACATATGCTCCTCCCTCATGGATAAGTTCCAGCTTCGCTGCCCGGAGCGATTCCGGCACATCTTTTCCTTCATTCATGTGGCGATACAGGCGGGACATCAGCTGCGCAGTGGAGCGATCGCCCACGTCCCATAGTCCCGCGATCACATTGTGCGCGCCGGCCCGGAGAAATGCCCACGCGAACCCTACCTGGCCTTCGCCGGCATAAGTTCTTCCGCCGGCGCTGCGGCACGCGGAGATAGTCACCAATTCGGCGGAGATAGGGACTGTCATCACATCGCGCGCGAGAAGCCGCCTGTTCTCTTCCGGGCCCGAAAGAATGATCGCCGAGTCCAGCGGACTCCGCGGACTCGCGGTGGCATGTGCCGCGAAATGGATAAATTCGAACTTTCCCGGATGTGCTCCGAAATAAGAAGCGGGACGGGCGGCATCTCCACGCAAAACCGTGTAATTTGTTCCCCCAAGGTCCGACACAATCGACTCAATCTCCCGCTCGGCATATTCAAGCCGTGGATACTGCGGACTGGCGTACGATGGGTCTCCGATGGCAAGAAGCCCCGACTTTGCCCGCGGTCCGGGCGCCTTCCGATGAGCGGCGAGGAAATTCAAAGAAGGAGCTATCGCGACTGTCGCCCGTTCGATCCAGAATCTGTGGTTGTCGCCGGCAAGAGGCAGGCTTTCGATGTTCAGTGAATACAGGTCTTCATCGGGAACGATCACAAACCTGCCGTTTCCGCCTGCGTCGGCGACGGCGGGCGCCACGAGGACGTTGTACAAACGCTCGCCTGTGTCATCTGCCACTTCGAGAGGATTCCGCCCCCCGGCGATGACGGCGCGATAGTTCTCGACAAGTGTCCTGATGGCGGCCTCTGAAGGTAATATGTGGAGCGTAATTCGATCGGGCGTAATGACCCACAGAAACGATCTCCCAGGGCCAAGCCAGTACTCCAGCAATGTCGAATGCGTGCGCCTGGCCAGCTGCCGATAGTCTGCAGCCAAATACTTTTCAACAATCGCGCCATGGCCATTTCTCTCGTCGAGGACGCGGGAACGGCTTGACTCCGCCACTTCGAGGGCCCTCCCCTCCTGGTGGTTGTTGACTAGAAAGTCGACGTATTGGCGATAAAACCGAATCAGACTCCCCAGATAAGACAGCTTGTATTCATCCTTGAGCAAGGTTGCCTGACGCTCCTCGATAGTCGCGACGGTATCCCTGAATTCGACGTTTGCTTCCCGCGTTCGCCCTTGGCGTATGTACAACCGGGCTAGACCGGTGCGGCAGTCGAGCGGCACGGACGGATCGTCCGCGCTCATGGTGAGAGCGGAATTAAACAGCTCTCGGGCGCGGTCGATGTGGCCCCGTCCTTCCTCGATACGGGCGGCGTTCACCAATGATGTCGGCTCATCGCCGGTATCACGGGAACGCCGCTTTATCTCCAGCGCCTCGTTGTTAAAGGCTTCCGCGGCATCCCACTTGCCTAACTCGATGGAAGTCGTAGCGAGGTTATTCAGCCAGCGTCCGATCCATACCGGGCTTGGAACCTCGCGGGCGATCCGGAGTGCGCGCTTATAGGCGGCCTCGGCAGCCGCGTAATCGCCGGCTTCGTACTGCACATTTCCCGCATTGCCGATCCAGATTTGTTGGCTGTCCCGGTTGCCCGACCGCGAGAACCAATCCTGTGCAATTTCGTAATGTGCGAGGGTGTTCTCATAGTCGCCTAGTCGGAAGTAACAATAGCCAAGATTGCCGTGGGCGCGGGCGACCGACTCAGCGGCCCCGACGCGCGTGAATAATGCGATGGCGCGTTCGAGCCATGGTATCGCCTCGTCGTACCGGCGTTCATCAGCCAGTGCATCTCCGATATTCAGCGCCGCGCTCGCTTCCTGGTAAGTATCGCCTGTCCGCGCCGCGACATCGGCCACGTGCCGGAATGCAATCCGCGCCTGCTCGAACCGGGACTGCCGCAGCAATAGCCTTCCCCGCCGCAATTCCGCCTCCGCGGACAAAGTTTGCGACCCGGAGTTACGAGCTGCAACTGTGGCGCGGGCCAGCAGGTCTGCACATTTTGAAGGCTCCCGCGCGATGCACGCGCGCACCCGAAGCAGCAGCAGCTGCGCTCTGATTTCCGCCCATTCCATGCCCGCCGGCGGTTCACCGTAGCCATTCAGCCGGGACAAAGCTTCACCCTCCCGGCGCTTTCCAATCAGGATTTCCGCAACGAGAACGCGAAAACGCCACCGGTCCGCATCGGCGCCATTGCGTTCCGCGCGGTGAAGACCGTCTTCGGCCTCGCGCAGAGCCAGATCGTATCGCTCGCTTGTGACCAGACTTCGGACGTACTGCAAATCAGCATCGGGCGCAGTAACGCCGCGCCCGCACGCGGCCAACGTCGCAACGATCGACACGACCACGAGACGTTTCACTGCGGGAGGGGTCTCGGGACTTATTCGCCCCCCGGATCGATTCCGCCATCGATGCAGCAGAGCTGGATGTGTCCCCTGTGCGGGCAACGCAGATCGACTTGAATCATGCATAGACTACCCGTGGATCCGCTGCTGGTGGCCGTAGCCAGCGTTACCGTTCCGAACCCGGCAACCTCGATGGCATTATTGTAGACGCGAAGTCCGGCCCGTTCCGGCACTATCAGGCGCACCAAAGGCCCTTCTGCCGGGTCCGCGGCCGCGATGTCGATATCTATCGGGATTCCCGCAATCCTCAGATTCTCGAAACGCGAGCCGAAGAACAGGATCGAAGGTTCGCCCTTCGGTGCAGGATAGGTCGAGACGAGGTTGGCGATAACGCGATCCGCCGTGACCATGTCCAGAATATTCAGCCCTTCGACCGTGGATTGGATGTTGGCGACCGAGGACGTCTCCTCGTCATCGCAATCGCAGGGAAGACCGGTTACCTGACTCTGTGCAAGATCGAACTTCAGAATGCCGCGGTAACTGAACCCGGCCGACCGCGCCGATCCGTATCCCCCGACGAACGCCAACGCAGTCGCGGCCTGCGACTCGATCGACTCCTGAAACGGCTGAATGATTCGACCGGCGGCGCCGATCGCAAAACCGCGAAACCGAAGCTTATCGTTCAAAGCAATCCCTCCAGGTGAATCCGGCGATTAGTGAAATTGGATGCCAAATGAAAACGTTACTACTTTTTCCTTCGTTTGTCCGGCCGAATTCGAGCCGAGTATCGAAAGCGCATACTCTCCGGCTTGGAGGCCCCTGACCGGCAGCAGGATCGTAATCGGCCGGCCTTCCGCGGGGGCCGAAGTATTGAGGCGAAACGCGAGCGAGCCACCGCGGGAAATCTCACATACGTAGTTCTGAAAATGAACGTCGGGTGGGATGTCGGCCGATAGGGCAAACGCAGATGCCCCTGAGGGAATCACTACCTGCGATTCTTCCCCTCGCGAGGCGCCGAGCAACTGGAAAGCGGGCAGGATGCGCGCACCCGTGCTCTCCCGCAAACCCGGAATCACGACCGCGCCCTGGTAAAGAGCCAGTGCTCCCAACACCAGACAACCGGCCACGGGAAAAAAAACCAGCTGTTTAGCCGACCATCCCATCATGGCGCTCCAAAACGAGGTTCCCCGTGGTTTTTTTACCGGCTCCGGCTTCAGTTCACCCAGCACGGCCCGGGAATTCGCGATAAAGATATCGCCTGCCTGCACTGCCAGGGCGCATTCCTCGCACTCGAAGTAATGTCTCTCGAACTCTTCGGCATCGGCAGCGGACAGCTCCTTCAGCAAATAACGGTCTGCGACCTGTTCGTCGATTGCTTTTACATGGTCCATGGTTTGTGCAACCTCAATATGGGTTCATGGTTCCGGATCCTCCGGCGCAGGATACAGCCTTGCCGGTTCTCACGACGCATCGCTTTTTCCTGCAGCGGCCGCTTTGGCGTCGCGAAGGATAGCGGTTTTCATCCGCTGCCTCGCACGAAACAACAAAACCCGCAGATGATCACGGTCTACCTGCAGCTCGCGGCAGACCACATCTTTATCCTCCTCGTCCAGAAACACGCGCCGCAGCAATTTCCGATCCAATTCGGAAAGTTCACCCAGCAGGCGCAGAACCATGGCCTTGCGTTCGTCGTTGACCAACTGGAACTGCGGGTCGAGGCCGGGATCGGCCGGTTCATGATGATCCTCCGGAATCTGGGCGTAACGGGCATTGCCACGGCGGAACTCCAGCGAAACATTGTGGCAGACCGAATGGACGAAGCCCGGAAGACTGCCTGGTTTATCCAGCGTCTTTCCGGACCGGAAGTAGTTCAGGACCCGCATAAAGGTCTCCTGCGATGCATCCTGAACCAGGTCGGGCGAGCGGAGACGCGCAGAGAGTTTCGAACGGATCGGGCTCGTAAAATGGGCTATGAAATGGTCTTCCACCTCTCTGCTCCGCTCGCGCAGAGCCGTCAGATAGGTCTCGTCAAACAGATTGTTCACCGTCCCGTGCACCGAGGATAACAAAGTCCGGGACAGCGCCGGCGTGGGTAACACTCCTGTCATGGGGCGGCGACAGAGGCAGCGCCGGCAGCGCTCGGCAGCGCACTCTCCTCCTGTTTGGACTGAATCATATCCGGCTGCCTTCCCGCCGGCGAACTGCCACTAGCGTAGGTGGTTCGGACACGCGACTTCAGTCGCGTCTTTAAATGTCCTACCAAAAACGCGACTGAAGTCGCGTGTCCGGTTATTTCCTGGACACTACACATAGGTTCGTGATTTTCGACGGCAGACCGTTACACGCGCGGACCGCGGTCCGCCACGATCCTGCCGTCAAACATATGGACGGCCCGGTCTGCCCGCCTGGCATGGTTTAGATCATGGGTCACCATGCAGATTGTGGCGCCATTATTGTGCAGCTGACTCAGCAGATCCATGACCTGTTTTCCGTTGTCCGAGTCCAGGTTCCCGGTCGGTTCATCCGCCAGCAGGACCGATGGGTTGCCCGCCAGAGCCCGCGCCACAGCCACGCGCTGCTGCTGACCACCCGATAACTGCGAAGGATAGTGTTTTGCGCGCGCGGACATCCCCACCTTTTCAAGCGCCTCTTCCGCCGCCTTCCTGCGTTCCGTCGAGCGAATGCCGCGATAGATCAGGGGAAGCTCCACATTCTCGCGCACGGTCAGATTACCAATCAGGTTAAACGCCTGGAAAACGAAGCCGATCTCGCGATTGCGGATGCGCGCACGCTCGGCGGCCTTCAAATCGCTCGCGCATTTGCCGTTCAGTACGTAGTCGCCCTGCGACGGCGAATCCAGCAGCCCCAGGATCGATAGAAGCGTGGACTTGCCGCAGCCCGAAGGTCCCGAGATCGCAATATACTCACCCTTCCGGATATCCAGATGGATATCTTCCAACGCGTGCGTCTCCAGTTCCTCGGTGATAAAAACTTTGCCGATGCTCTTAAGTTGGATCAAACCTGCCGCTGCCGTGTTCATACAAGACCCCCCTGTAATCCCTGCCTCAGTCCAGACGAATCCGGTCGTGACCATCCTCGGCGGTCATATCGGAAAGAACGATGCGGTCCCCCGGCTGCAATCCGCTCAGGACTTCGATCGTGTTGACCGAAGCGCGCCCCAGTTTGACCCGGACACGCGAAGCATAGCGCCCGTCCGGTGCGATTCTGAAAACGGTGACGGCGCTGTTTGGTTGTCCGTTCGCCGGCCTGCCCATGTAAATCACGTTATTCAGCCGTTCGAGTTCGATTGCACCTTCGACGCTCAGGTCGGGCCTCGCTCCATTCGGTAACTCGCCGAACAGTTTCACGTCGACCGTTACATTGCCATTGACCGCGGTTGGCGCGATCCGGCTGACCTGGCCCTGTATGATTCCGTTCCGCGTATCGATTCGCGCCCGCTGCCCGATCGCGATGTCTTTAGCCTCCGTTTCGCCAATCTTCAATTCCGCCTCCAGTTTTCGAAGCTGAGCGATCTTTGCGAGGATTGTCCCGGCTGAGATGTTCTGGCCGACTTCCAGCGTTCCAGGCGCGGCCCCAAGCTGCGCCACAACGCCCGCCGCGCCTGCGCGGACGGTCAGTTGATCGAGCTGTCCCTTCTTCAGTTCATAGAGCGCGCGAGCCTGCCCGATCTTCACTTGCTGCGCGGAAAGCTGCGCTCGGTTGGAGTCTTCGATGGTCGTAAGCCGCCGGGCTTCCAGCTCAGCGCGAGTCTTCAGCTGATCTGCCTTCATGGCGGAAATCTGCGCATCGAGCCTGGGTATCAGCCGCGCGCTGTCCAGCTGTTTGTCGCGTTCGGCGTAGAGCGCGGCCTGCTTGTAGTCCGCCACCAGTTGGGCGGCGGCCGACTTCTTCTCGAGAAGCTGGTTTTCAAGCTGCCCCGACAGATCCTCATAAGCCGCTTCCGCCGCTTTCAGATTAAACTCGGCATCCACGGTTTGCTCCCGCAATTCGGGGTTGTCGAGTTCCATGAGAACGGTATCGGCATTTACCACAGCGCCCGGATAAACGTCGATCTTCACCACACGCCCGTCCGCAACGGCGGGAATCCACAGCACGTCTTCAGCTACCAGCGTTCCGATCCCGCGGACCTCCCGGAGCATCGGCCCGCGTTTCACGGTATCGGTGAAAATCGATCCGGATTCGACCGCCGGAACCGCCGGCTGTGAACGCATAACAGCCAGACCCGCCCCGGACAGGGCCGCGAGCGCCGCAGCGCTGAAGACAATGCGCCTGATTTTTCGATTCTTACGAACGTTGCTGCCGCGCTGGATGTCCATCCGGTTTCCCCGATTCGTAGTTATTGTGAGAGCGAAAGTAAGAACGTTTCAGCGGTCGACAAATTCGATAAGTTCGGGGTGCCGAAGCCGGACGCCGGATCCCAGCCCGGGATGGCCGAATAACCGGGTAAGCCATTGTAGGCGTTGTTGCCGACAGTTATATCGTGGAAAAACTCGGACTGATTGCCCGCCGCACCGATTGCGTACAATCTCGGATTCAGGAATCCCAACGGCCGCCCGGCCAGCTGATTTGCATCGGCTATGATGCCCGCCCAGGGCGGAGCCGCGGCGCTGGTGCCGCTTCCAACAGGCAGGAAGCCGTTCTCTTCCGCGTCCGGCAAGAAGCCGAAATAGACCCAAACCGGAGTATTCGGATCCGCATTGAAGGCAATGTCGGGAACGCCTCGATGCCCCAATAATGTGCCCTGAAGCGCCGGCCCCACCGCCCACTGATAGACAGGCTCGCCGAAGTACTGGCTCACGCCGCCCCCGGAGGCGCCATCCGATGGTGAGTCGTTCCACACGGTTTCGGATTGATAATCGCCGTTGGCATCGAGATTGAGAGTAGTGCCCCCAACCGCTGTCACAAAGGGGGATGAAGCCGGAAACAACACCGTCGGAAATGGGTAGTTGATGTTGAGCACGTCCACGTTTTCCGTTCCTGTGTCTCCCGCGGCGGCCAGGACTGTGACGTTCTGAGCCGCGGCCTGCTGGTACAACTGCTCAAATTCATTCAGAAGGTTCTTCCCGTCAGTGGTAAACAGAGTATTTTCCGCCGTACCCCAGCTCTGCGAAATGATCTGGCCGAGATGATTGTCCAAAGCGTATTGTTCGAGTTGAAGAAATTCCGGAAGACCATGGACGCCCTGCGTTTCATCGACCGGGCTGGTGAGTACGACAATGCCCGCGCCCGGCGCCATGGCGTGGGCCCACTGCACATCGAGCGAAGTTTCGGCGGCCCAGCCGAGTTGATCGTCATCGGTATTGTCGAAAGGAACCGCGCCCAGAGGCGCGAGCACCTGAAAGGACGGAGGATCGGGGAGTCCGAAAGCGGCGTCAAACGCCTCGAGATCCTGCTCAAGGGTCGGGCTTCCGAACGAAACGACGATGACGATGGTCTCGCCTTCACCCTGATATCCGGCGTTCAGGAGCGGACCCAGGCCGTATGCATTCTGCAGATCCTGGGGGGTATAGCAGGTGGTTCCATATTCCATCAGGCATTCGGCATTTGTCGGCAGCGTCTGGACATCCGTTCGAGCGCGTTTCCTGAGTTGCGACGGCGATGCGCGGAGGTTCCGGCGCAGGCGAAAGCTTGAGACTGCCTGAGACGGACCATCCGTCTGAGCGTTAAGAGTAAGCATGCCGCTCATTACGATGAGCAGGCCGCGAAACAGGACTGCCTTTTTCATACTCGTTTCCTTTTTTTGAAATGTTATGCGCCTGCGCACCGGAATTCCGCGGAAGCCGATCCGTTCAACGGCGGTCCGTCACTTTCGATTGCGGGCCGATCGGGACTGCAAAGGCGAACTGCGCTTCGTACCAGATCCTGCGCGAATTCCTCGAACCTGATTCGGAGGCCGGCATCCGATATCCGGCCATCGACGAAAACTTTGTCCGGCCGGCCAATGGCAATGTGATGCGGAATGACCCACGAATGGCAGCTGCGCAGAATGCGGCACACATCGTTGAGAGCGTTCGAGTCGGTGGTCCCACCGAGGACGCTGATCGAGCCCGCCACTTTGCCTTCGAGCTGTTCCGCCCCGAGTAAGTCGAGAGCGTTTTTCAAAACGCCGCTCAGGCCGCCGTGATATTCGGGTGTGGCCAGGACCAGCGCGTGTGCTTCGCCGACGGATCTCCTCAACTCACCCACGGCCGGGTAGTCAAGCCTGGGATCCTGGTTATCGCCGTTGCAGAAAGGAAGCCGCATGACGCGCAGATCGAACACTCGAACACGGCAACCGAGGCCGCTCAGCAGGCCCGCGGCGTATTCGAGCGCCTGGTAAGTAAACGAACGCTCTCGCAAGCTGCCGCCTATAGCCACAACCTTTAAATCGCCGATCCGCATTGGCAGCTCCCTATTCATGGCGGAGCGCGATCATCGGTTCAACCCGCGTAGCCCGGCGCGCCGGCCCATAACAGCCCAGCAGCGCGGCAACGGCGAGCACCGGGACCGCGGCGACAAAGGTCAACGCGTCGGTCGGCCGCACGCCGTACAAAGCGCCGGCCATCAGGCGCGACACGCCAATCGCGACGAGGATGCCGGTCAGTATTCCCATCGCCGCAAGACGCCCTCCGAAACCAAGCACCATCGCAAACACAGTGGCGCCCCTGGCGCCTAAAGCGACGCGTATTCCAATCTCACGCGTTCGCTGCGCGACCGAATAAGACATGACGCCGTACAGACCGATGGAGGCGAGGACAAGCGATAAGATGCCGAAAGCACCCACCAGGAGCGCGGAAAAACGCTGACTCGCGAGCGAATCGCCCACGACCGCAGGCAGCGTGGTCACTTTGGAGAGGGGCACGTCGGGATCGATTTGCCGGATGGCCTCGCGCGCCGCCCCAGCCAAAGAAAGAGCTCCCCGGTCTGACAGACCCCGGCCTGCGCGAAGCACGACATGCATCAGTTGCATGGATGGAAATGGCTTCTGCGTGTAGGGCACGAACATCTCCGGGCCGGCCTCCTCGCGCAACGAAAGGTGCTTGACGTCTGCCACTACGCCCAGAATGGTCATTTTGGAAGGAAAATTTCCAAGGCTCAGCTGTTTGCCCATGGGATCCTCCCCAGGCCAATACCTCTTTGCCATGGTGGCGTTGACGATGACAACGGACGGCGAAGACGCCGTGTCGGAATCGAGAAAGCCGCGGCCGCGCAGCAATGGCGTCCCCATGGCGGAAAAGTAATCGGGCGAGACGATGCTGTAATTGGCGTAGGGTTCTTTGCCGGGCAGATCGGTCCGTCCCGGGATGTGAATGACAGTAGCGTCGGAAGCGCCGTCCAGCGGCAAAGTTTCTACAATACCGGCATGTGCGACTCCGGGAATCGCGCTGAGAATCGTTAATGTCTTGCGATAGAAGGCGGCAATGCGATCGGAGTTTTCGTACTTTGCGGCGGGTAACGACAGCTCGAATGTGAGCACGCCCCGGGCATTGAAGCCGGGATCGACCGCAAGCAGACGAAGCAGCGTCTGTACCAGCAGTCCCGACGCCACCACGAGGACCAGCGCCAGCGCCATCTGCGAAACCAGAAACGCGTTGCGCAGTCGAACGCCAACGGGACTGCCGGCGGCGCCGCGGCCGCTCTGCCGCAGCGATTTGGCCGGTTCCCCGTGCAGCGCGCCCACGGCGGGCGCCGTGCCAAACAATATTCCGCTCGCGAGCGAGATCGCGAACGCGAAAGCCGGCGCCCGCCAATCCAGCGTGACTTCCTGCAGCCTCGGGATGTTCGCGGGGCCAAGAACCTTGAGCAGACGGATGGCTGCGGCAGCGAGCATCGCGCCGGCCGCGCCTCCGCAGACGGAGAGAAGAACGCTTTCCGTCAGGATCTGACGGACGATGCGCATCTTGCCCGCGCCCAATGCCGCGCGCAGGGCAAATTCGCCGCGCCGCTCCATCGATCGCGCCAGCAGCAGGTTTGAGACGTTCGCGCAGGCGATCAGCAGCAGTACTCCAACAGCGCCCAGAATCAGGAGCAACGGTTCACGAGCCTTCGCCGTCGCCTGCTCCATCAGACCGGTGACGCGGGAACCATACCAACCTTTGGCGTCCGGAAATTGCCGCTCCATCCGGGTTGCGAAAAGGTTCATCTCCGCCTGCGCCGTGGCGATGGAGACGGCGGGTTTCAGACGGGCGATTACCGCGAGTTCGTCGGGTCCGGACGCCTTGTCCGTAATCGGGAGCGCCAGCGGAACCCAAACCTCAGCCTGGCGCGGAAAGTCGAAACTGCCCGGCATTTCTTCGGCACGCGGAAATGCGAAGCCCGCCGGCATCACGCCGATCACGCCGTAAGGGATGCCGTTCAGATCGATGCTGCGACCCAGAATGGCCCGGTCGCCGTGAAAGCGCTCCTGCCATACCCGATAGCTCAAAATCGCCTCGCGTTCATTGCCTTCGCGGTCCTCATTCCCGCTGAAGGCGCGGCCAAGGTATGGAGTCAGACCGAGGGCGCGGAAGAATCCGGCCGACACCTTCATCCCTTCGAGTTTCACCGGTTCCCCGACGCCGGTCAGGTTGAACACCCGGCTCTTGAATGCCCCCATGCTGTCAAAGGACGTCAGTTCCAGAAGGTGCAGGAAGTCGGTATCGCCCCATGGAACTTCGCTGTAGCCGAGATTGGCGTCCGCGGGAGCCAGTCGCCACGGTATAACGATTCTTTGCGGGTCCCTGTAGGGTAGAGGTTCGAGCAATACCGCATTGACTACGCTGACCGCCGCGGCTCCGGCGCCGATGCCTATCATGAGCGTCAACAAGGCGAGTATCGTGGGCCCGACGTTCCGGGTGTGAACGCGGACGGCGTATTTCAAATCTTCAATCAGCATTCCCATGGCGTTTTTCAACTCACCGCGGTCAACTCGGTTTGGAGCGCGTCCATATCGGCCAGCACCACGCCGCGATTCTCATGGAGTTCGGCCTGGTCCGGTTTGAGCGCGATGGCGGCGTCGAAGTCGGCGAGCGAGTCCTTTAGCCGCCCCGCTTCGTAATGAAGCACTCCGCGGCTCCCCAGCGCATCCCAAAGCGTAAGATCGAGTGTCAGCGCCGCGCTGTAGTCTTCGACAGCGGCTTCGCGCTCGCCTGCTTCTTCGTAAGCCTTCGCGCGTCCCAGCAGCGCCAGCACTTGCCCGGGTTCCAGATCGAGAGCTCTTGAGTAGCACCGGATCGCCGCCTGCCACTTACCCATGCGCCGATAGCATTGGCCGAGATTGGTGAATACTTCGAGATAGGGCGGGCTCAGCTCGATGGCGCGCAGATAATCGGCCTCGGCTTCCTCCGGACGATCCATCTTCAGGAGCAGACTGCCTCGATCGTTGTAATATTCCGAGTAATTGGGATCCATGGCGATGACTGCGGAATAGTACTCGAGCGCCTGGTCGTTTGCCCCCGTGGCGGCGTAGACCTGAGCCAGGTTAAAAAGCAAAATCGAGCGATGCAGCCGATGCGTTTCGGGGGGAAGATGTTCCTGCAGCTCTTCCCAACCTTTCCGGCAAAGCTCGATGGCTTCCTGAGGGCGGCGCTGAAAGTTACGGATCATCGCCAGCCCGTTCCGGTTAAACACGTAGCGAAAGCGGCGTTCGGAATCGGGCAAGCCGCTTTTTGCCAGCGCGGCCAGACCGCGGTCGAGGTATTCTTCGCCTTTCGCAAAATCACGCGGCTTTTTGAATCGCGCATACATCATGGCGATCTGATAGAAGAGCCTTTCCTGCCGATCGCCGTCGCCTTCGGCCAGCGGCAAACCTGCTTCTTCCACAACTCGAAAGGCCGAGTCGACATCGCCAAAGGTGAGGTGACAAACAAGGAGTTCCTCAACGATGATGAACTTCAGCTGTTCGTGCCTCTGCTCTGTCGCCAGATCGAGAAGACCATGACTGTAGCGGTAAGCATCGGCGTACTGGCCGGCCTCGAGTTGTGTACGCAGAGCCTGCCATTGCCGGTAGAGCAGTTTCTCGGGCCGGCAGGCGCATTTCCAAAGGTAGATAAGCCGCGGCAGGTTGGCTCTCAGGGCCAGGATATCGTCGCCGATGTGTTCTTCGAGTTCGGTCGCGGTCCGCGCGGCGGTCTCGCTGTCCATAAGAGCAGGAGAAGAGGCAGAAGAAGGCTCCAATTGCAGTTTGAGCAGTTCCGATTGCACCGCGGCGTGAAACGACGCGCGGGCCGAGTCGCCATTGCCCGGCGCCGCGGCCGCTATCAGGCGGATGTTCAGGCGCAGGCCGCGCCGCCGCATCAATTCACGGAAGAACAAAGAGCTCATCGCTCCGGCATCGTCGAAGAAATCGCAGGCGATCACCCACGGAGTCTCCGGACAGGAGTACGATTTCCATTCGTCCAGCAGATCGATGAGGCCATGGACGTTCCGCACGGCCCGGTCAATGGCGTAGTTCCGGGTTCTCTCGCCGTCCGGCGCGATATCCGTCAGGCAAAGGCCTCGGATATTCATCGATCTTCCGAGCAGCGGCAGAACACGAACCAGTTCAAAGCCGTGAGCATCGATCAAATCCGGCCGGGTGTACTCAATCTCCTCGAAAAGCTCCGAGAACAACCGATCTGCGCCGCCCCACGCGCCACCGGATGCGAACTCGGCCGACAGGTTGAACGTCCGCGCGCCCGCAATGGCGCATTCCTGCAAACGTTCCGTCAGCCATGCGCTCCGGGCAGTGCCCTCCGCGGCCTCCACCACCAGGAGAGGCGTCGTAAGACCCGCCAAAGATGAATTCCTGATCTTTGTCAAAGTTACTGTTGCCATGACAATGTTCCTTTTGGACGAATCAGCGTCCAACCCCACAGCGCAATTCCGGCTCCTGTCGGGATCAGAAAATAACAACACGCCAATACCGCGTCGATGAAATCGGAGGGATTGGCAGAGTAACCTGCGCGAAAGGCGCGGGTCAGGCTGACTGCATAGCTTGCGCAAAACGGCAATGTCACGCAAAGAAGAGAGCCGAACGCCCAGGCTATTCCGGCGAGATAGAGGACCGCATAAGTCCGAATCGCCCGTCTCTCGATCGGAGGGATGCCCGATTGATCCACGATCGGGACGCGCGAACCCAACCGCGCCCTCTGGTTGCGCAGAAAAACGCGCGTATCGTTGAGCATGTTCTTGCAGTTGAAGAAGGTTGCGGCCACATAGTAGATGTCGGTGCGCATAAACAGAAAGAACTCCCACAAGATACGCATCATCGTGATGAAGGCCGCCGCGCGAAGCAGGGTCTCCGTCCAAGGTGTGAGCGGAAGAAGCCCGTGCCGTCCTGCGAAAAGCAGCACGATGAAGAAGGAACTCAGCGTAGCGTCAAAAAGAATCCCCGCCAACATGGGCAGGTAGCGTTTTCGCCTGGGAAGAGACCAGAGATCGGTCATATCTGTTTCGAAGACGATATACCAGAGACGAAGACTTATTCCGATATGTGAGTTGACGCCGAGCGAGCGCGCGGCGATCAGGTGAGCCATCTCATGCAGGAAGACCCCGCCATAGCCAATGGCAGTCACCAGGGTAAGGCCGAGAGCGCGACGTTTTTCGAAAACGAGTTCCCTTGGACCGGGAATCAGAGAATAGTCCCACGCGATCAGGGCAATTGCCAAAGCGATCAGCGCAGCCGCGCACGCAAGGACCGGGTAGCCGAAAAGCCGCCGGGCCAGCGACTGAGGAAAGCTGCTGAAGTGGTACTTCGGTTCGCGAATCGGCCGGCGGATGTTCCCGCTGCGGGGCGATGCCGATGATGGTTCGATCAGACCGTTGCTTTCGAGGGCGGTCAGAAAGTCTTCCAGGTCGGGTGTTTCGCCAGTCACCTCACGATAAAAGTCGCCGACCTCGCCTACCGTTTTACCGGCTGCGAACTGATCGAGGAGATCGACTGCCTCCGGCGGCAACGCCAGATAGACGCCCGTCTCACGGATGCCGATAACCACTTCCTCACCGTCCCGCTGGCGCGTGAACGGGCGAACGTCGACGGTGCTGTCTTTTCCGTACATAGCTCCTCAAAAACCGATACGATGGAAATCACGGGGGCCGGCGGCCAAGCTGGCCCCCAGGAAGTAACGAGTCAGTGCTAATGGCTCGTTCCCGGCCGTGGCCGATTAGACCTTGACGACCGGGCAATGTGAGTTGTAGAGGGCGGCGGTCGTCTTCAACGTCTCCACTTGGCGAACACTAATCTTTTTCATTGGTCTTGCTCCTTTCTTAAGCTTTGATGAACCCAGGATTTTGTCATCCTGCATGAGATTAGTGGAAAGAGATCGGACAACGTTACATCATCATTTGGCATCACAACGTTCGCATCGGAGTTACCCCGGCTTGCTCAGGCCGAACGCGCGCATGGCTCGATTTCGCCGTGCCGACTGGAACCGCATCAATCAGCGCGGCGGCTCGACCATCAGCCGGTAAAGCCGTCTATGGACGTGACGGATCGCACGCCAGCCGGCGCTGTATTCCAAGATAGCGGCGCATCCGGTTTTGAACACGAAATTGCACTCTTGTCCAAAACAACTTCTGAGCCTGTCGTGATTTTGCACAGGCAACGCGCGCCGCGACGCCGATCTGACGGCGATGCTGCCGTGCGAGCCCCTGAAACCAGCGCTCCTGCCCGTCTCCGAGCCGCCTTTCGCCTGGCGCGCAAGCGAATCCTATCTTGAACAGGCTTGGCCACGTCTGTCTGCATTGTGATGGGAGCGGTCGCTATGGGGCTCCACCGTGGCGTGTGCATTGAAGATTACCGACGAATCGTCCGTCTGCGTTACCGGCTCCGCCGGTGATTGAAAAACCGGACCCTTGTGGCAGGGTTTTCTTGCAGCTGAAAATCGCATCGATTCAGCCCCGACGGCGGTGGCCAGGGTCGGACTGTTTCGGGTAAGGTCCCGATTCTCGCAAACCGGGTCAATATTATCCGGGCGAGACAGAACTATGGCTGACCGGTTGTGAACTATCGCGGGATTACGACGGAAAAAGGCTTCGCCCATGCCGTAGGCGAAAATATGGGGGCGCCCGAATTATTCTGGGTGCGTTTTCAACGAGAACTGAGAGCAGCGCCAGAATCCATGCTGACAAATTTGAAGCAGCGAATCCGCGGTATTCGCCAAGGTCCCGACTGACTGTTGTTATGTGATCACAAAACAAGTGCGCCGACACTTTGCTGCGGATCGCGCCCGCCTCCTGACGACTCTATTCGCCCGGCGCAAAGACTGCGACATTGCCGGCGGCGCCCGGATGAACTCCGGCGTCAGATCGTTCAGGCCCGAACTGACAAGCGAATTGCCGGTGCGATGAGGTACCCGGAAACGGGTGCGCCCGGATTGACCTCCCACAGCTTTCACTGATCCGGCCCGTCTCGACGTTGATTTCCTGCACCGCGCCCGGTTTGTCTTTACCCGGCGTGATCTGACTCTTGAGCACGATGTCGTACCGCGTCGTGGTGAATGGCTTTTCGCCGAGCGCGCTCAAGTCAAGAGGGGACGAGATCGGGTAAATGGGTTCAGCGATGACATCGGCGCTTCGTATGGCGATGCAATCGGCTTGTCCGGCTACCCCCCATGAACACCACCAGGCCGGTCCCGGTAGGCAAGCTGCCAGGCCGCCCGCTGACTGTCGTCCTTCAGCCAGGTGTGGCAGCGCTACTTCTTCTTAGCCGCGGCCGCGTCCTTGATCGCTTTCAAATGCGGCAGATCGCGGTCTTCCTCATGGCATGCGGCTTCCCGAAGCTCAAACTTCTCCCGATGCCCTTGGTCAAATCGAAAACCGCCGCGCCAAGTGGTGTGAGAACCGGAAGCGCGAAAATCGGCGGCAACGACCGCACGACCACCGTCCCGAGAGTTCATCCCATCCCGACACGCCTCCGCGGGAAACGTTCCTTCATGGCGGTGGGTGGGATGCAAGAGCGGCTCGGAAGGTGAGGGTTTGCGAGGGGTGCAAATCGTTTCCTTGTCATGCCCGCCGTGCGGCCAGCGTTTAGAATTTTTCCGTTTACCCCTTTCCGCCGATTTTCTCGCCAGACAGAACAAGACCGACAGCAAGTCTGTCGGAAAACACAAAGGAGATTCGATA
>JASHSD010000413.1 GCA_030036985.1 Bryobacteraceae bacterium | reverse complement strand
GAATCTGATTGGGCCGGTTCGCCGATTGATGAATGACGATCTCCCTGGGTCTATCGGCGGACATGGCGCTAAACCACTGCCGCCGTCACTCCGAATGCAGACGACAGCATCGGCGCGGCAAACACCAGAACGGATACGACCAGTCCAACCATACAGGCGCGGCGGCCGAACTCCGTCAATTCACCGCCCCAGAGCATCGTGCCGCCTGCGATGGCAATTCCGATCAGACCGATCGCATACGCCACCGGCCCGGTCAGTGAGGTGGCGATGGCCTGCATCGGCTTCTCCCACGGCAAGGTGCCCGCTGTAGCAGCACTGACCTGGAAATTCAGCGCGAGCGTAAGCATGGTTAACATCGTGAATCGGACGATTCCCGTCCAATAATTCGGATTGATGATTCGTTGCACTTTGAGTAGCTCCTGTTTTGTTCGTTTGCTGCCTACAAATGCTCGGTCAGATACTTCCCATCGGCGTATCCGGTTACGAGCAAAACCTCTCTGACTTTCCGGCCAGCCGGGATCGCGGGCTCTTCATCGATGAAGACGACCAGATCGACGGCCTCTGCGATGAGCGTATGTTGGGGAGCGCTCGTGGCCTCCGCCAATAGACTTTCGAGTCGGATCAAGCCGCCGATCGCGTCGTTGGCGTGAACGGTCGCCATACCACCGGGATGCCCGGTGTTCCATGCCTTCAGGAGCGCGTGGGCTTCCGCTCCGCGCACCTCGCCGACGACGATTCGAGTCGGTTTGAGCCGCATACAGGCCCGCAGGCATTCGAGCATCGTCACGCTTCCCGCGGCGCGCAGGTCCAGATAGTTCGCAACCGGACACTGAAGCTCCATCGTGTCTTCGATTGAAATCACGCGATCGTTCGGCGCCAGCGTCGCGAGCGCATCAAGACACGCGTTGACAAACGTTGTCTTGCCGCTCCCGGTAGAACCGACCACCAGGATGTTCTTTTTCGCCTGCACGGCGGCGCGGATGATGTGCGTGTGAGTTAATCCACGGATCGTACCCGGAAAATCGTCATTGCGTCGTATAGAGTTGCGCGTGTCGAGCTTGTCTGTAAGAATTCCGCTTTGTTCGTATTCGCTCAACGTGAATACCTTCCGCGGACGAAGCCGAATAGCAAATATCGGCTGGCGTACGATGGGTGACACTATTCCCTCAAATCGACTGCCATCAAGCGGTAATTCCGTCTCAATTATTGGATGATCGTGATTAAGAACGGTCCCGCGCCAGGCGGCAATCGTGCTGAGCGCGCTCGCTGCCTGGGCGGGCTGAATTGATCCAACACGAAGGAAGCCGTCACCGAATCGCTTGATCCACAAGGAAGAATCCGGGTTCAGGATGATGTCTTCGACCCGATCGTCCTGCAACATCGACAGCACCCGATCCCCGAACTCGCGTTTCAGTTTCGTTTCAAGACGGCAGTGGTGCTCGTCGCGAAATGCAACCTGACTTACCGCTTGACTTTTTTCTGAGGTGTGATACATTTCCTGCATCGCGTCGTCCTTCGGAAGAATTGGCAAAAATAGCTTCCGAAAAAATGCCCTCTAAGTACTAAGGGCCTGGCAAAGGCAGTTTGGGACGCGCAAATGAAAAAAATTGTCCAGATTTTTTTCATTCAGTCCCAGAAGGAAGGTTTATGGGACTCATAAGTGATGTTACTCAGGGTTACGTTGTTGTTCCTCAGGATTATTTCGACCTGCCGGATTCAAGGCGGTCACGGATCATTCCGATCTGCATCGCGGCCAAAGACCGGCACGGCAAACTCATCTGTCCGGATTGGTTCTCCCGAGGCGTCGAACCGGTACGCCGCACTCTCGTCAGGATCGCTCAATATTACCTCGGCGATCCCTGGTGCGTCTCCGAAGTGGCCGAGGAAACCGTCCATCGACTGTGGGCGCGTTACGGAAACGCTCTTGGAGACGCACCGCATCGCCGGGTGGTGAAAAAGGCCATGCGCGTGTCGAGCCGTCTCAGCATGGGCGATTGGCGACAATGGAAGCATCCGAAGCTGTACAGCGCCCTTGAGTTGATGGATGACAAGATCCGCGACCAGGTGTTGGCCGATCCGCGCCAGAGTCCTGCGGACTTCGAACGACAGATACTTTTCGATTCGTACGACGCGCGGCTGGGACGCGAGGGGCGAACCGAGCTTCAACTGGTGTTTCGACTGTTCCGGAGGGGTGTCCCGTGGGATGTCATAGCGGAGGAAACCGGCTCCGGCAACGCGAATACGCTCAGGCGCCGATTCTACCGCTGGGCCAAATGGGCGGGCGGCGGGTAAAAATATTTCTGTGGATAGCCTGTGAATGTCTCTGGTGCTCGGCCGCCCGCCGCCCTATAATTGACGGCGTGAAGCACGAGACGCCGGGCCAGAAATGGGATCGCCTCAAGAACCAGGTACAGGAAGGGATTCTCAACGGTTATCCCAACCCGCAGCGAGACGGCTGTCCGGGTGCTGACGCAATTCACGCGCTGGCCGTGCGCTCGGCGAACATTGATGACGAAACCATTGAGGGCGATCCTCAATGGCAGCATGTCACGCATTGTTCGCCCTGCTACGGCGAGTATCTTGAGCAGTTTGACCGGGCGCGTGCCGGAAAGCACACCTCGACCGTGAAGTAGTCCCGGCCAGCAAAAATATTTCGTTACTCGCGTCCCAAAGTGCCACTGGCAGGCCCTTAGTACTTAGGGGGCCTGTTTTGCAGTGCGCCACCGGAACATCACCAGTGAAGCCGTGCGCCGTCAGATTGACGCCATGGGCGCAGACGTTTTCGAAGTCGGGCTGTTCAAGCCCGACGCAGCGGCCGGCGATGCCCTGATGATCCCGCGGATTTGGGATCGCGATGCGCTTGCCCGCTCCATTCCATGGCTCCGGTATCAAAACCGCGAGGGCCGGAATATTTATGTGCGCCCCGCGGGCGAACACGATCTGACGCTGATCGACGATCTGAGCGTTGATTCCGTTGGCCGGATGAAGACTGCCGGCTTCCCGCCGGCGTTGGTGGTGGAAACGTCCCCGCGCAACTTTCAGGCGTGGCTGAAACATCCGCACAGATTGGACAAAGAATTGGGGACCGCTGTGGCCCGCGTGCTGGCAGTGCAGTTCGGAGGCGATCAGGGCGCCGCGGATTGGCGCCACTACGGCAGGCTCTCGGGTTTCGCAAACCGGAAGGAGACCCATCGCGATTCCGCCACCGGCCTCTTTCCATTTGTAAAGCTGATCGAATGCGGAGGAGAGGTTTATCCCGCCGCGCACGAATTTCTGGCGACGATTCGGCGTCAACTTGAGCAAGAGAGGCAGCGCCAATACCAACGCCGGTTCTGTACTTCTCCGGCTCTTTCTTCAGCACGGTTGAAATCTATCGAGGAATTCAGGGCCGATCCACGCTACTGCGGCGACGGCAAACGCACCGATCTGGCTTACGCGGTGTACGCGGTCGCCCACGGACTAAGCGATGCCGAGGTCGAAGCCGCGATTCGTTCCCGCGACCTCAGCCACAAGGGAAGCGAACGGCGGCAGGACGATTATGTCCAGCGCACGATTCGAAAGGCTCTGGACCAAGCTCGCAAAACCTCTGATTTTGGAAGGTAAAAGGAGATTGCGATTATGTCGAAATCTACGGCAAACGGAAACGAAGCGACGACAATACACATCACTCTGCAGGGCAAGGGCGGCGTGGGCAAGAGTTTCGTGTCCTCGTTGCTCGCACAATATTTTATGCAGAAAGACCGGCCGGTGCGCTGCGTCGATACGGATCCGATCAATCCGACACTGGCCCAATACCCCGGCCTCAACGCAGAGCGCCTGAACGTTCTGAAGCGCGGCGCGATCAACGACAAAGCTTTCGACACCTTCGTGCACCGCGCCTGCAACGAAACCGGCGTCTTCATTGTCGATACCGGAGCGACGACGTTCGTTCCGCTCTGGAATTTCATTCTGCAGGCGGAGATTCTGGACCTCCTGAAGCGGCACGACCGTCAGCTTTATGTTCACTCGATTGTGGCTGGAGGCCAGGCCCTCAACGACACGTTAAACGGATTCGAGCGACTGGCGCAGACCACTGATAAGCGCAACGTTGTCGTGTGGGTCAACGAGTATTTCGGCGAAGTCGAGGGTTTTACGGAGATGAAGGTGACGCAGGACAACCTGCACAAGTTAGTCGGGTCAGTTCTTATTCGTGAACGCAATCCGCAAACGTACGGCGATGATGTGAAGCTCATGCTCGAAAAACGGATGACCTTCGACGAAGCCATACGAAGCGAGGAATTTGGCCTGGTCTCGAAACAGCGGCTGACGATCGTCAGGCGGGACATCTTCGAGCAAATCGATCACCTCGGTTTGGCGTGAACATGAGCGATAACGGCACGCCGAACGTCCAATCGCTTATAGCGGCCGTCGCCGCCCGGCACGGTTTTCTGCTGAAACCCAGTGATGCTGCGTTCGCCCTCGTGACCATCAACGAGATCGTGCTTGCGCATAGCGGAAACCAGTTCGCCGATAAGATTGATGCCCGGTTGAACGGTTTCGAATCGTCGCTGGAGCGCGTCCAGATGAGGGCCGGCAAAATGCTCGCTCAGGAAGTCAAGGAGGCTTCAACAGCGATTCGGACCGAGATACAGCGCGACATCGATGAAGCCAGCCTGAATGCGGCGAAGTTGCTTCGCAGATTGGAAGCGGCGCACGTGCGATCCACAGCGATCCCGTGGGCTGCCGTCGGCCTCATCGTCGGCGCGGCTCTCTTCGCCTTGGGTTTCTGGTTTGGAACTCATTGGACTTTCTGAATCAGCACGGCCGCGGCACAATGCGGCCCGACGGCGTTTGCGGACACTGCCTCCAGCGTCTGCCAGGGCGCTACTTTCTGCGATCCGGACTTTGGAGTCCGCGTCGTCGCAATTCGGGCTTCGTACGAGTGGCCGGTCATTCGTTCGGCACTTGCTCAAACCGGGCTACCGATCGCCGATAACTCTGCACCATGCCACTTATTCGAGAGCTAATGAGAGACAATTGTTTCGCTACCACGATAATCGTCGCTTTAGTTTTCGGTGGGCGTCAGACTCATGTGGTCGATAACCACCACCGGAAGCAGGCGTTTGCGCTTTTCGAGCCTGAGGCCAAGTTGTCGGCTAATCGCCTCGGAGAGGGATATGGCGCCACCCTCTACGGCTTCCGGCCGGTCCATC
>JASHSD010000412.1 GCA_030036985.1 Bryobacteraceae bacterium | reverse complement strand
GGACAGCCCGCGATGGGACGATTCCCTGGCACGATCCGCGAAACCGCGTGAATACGTTTCTGGTGCTCGATCAGAAAGGGCCGGACGGCAGCTGGCTGCCGATTGCGGTCTCGATCCTGCTGCCACTGAGCCGCGACGGCGCCCGGCATCTGCGGCTGTTCCGGGCGGGCGATCCGGATCTCGGTGAAAAGCGCAACGCGGCGACCCTCGAAAGCGGCGACTTCACCCGAACGCCCTCCGAGCGGCTCCTCATCGACACCTGGATCGTCCGCCGCGGCGTGCAACATTACCATTGGGGTCACGGGTTGTTACTCCGGCACATCGCGGAATTCTGGGATCCCGACTCTGCCGCTCCGTTCACGTTTTACTGCGAACCGGACAACCCGAAGATCGCGGCGATGCTGATCGATCTTCGATTCGGTTTCGAAACGCGCAATCAGCTTTCAGGCGATATTTTCTTCCTCAGGTTCCCGCTTGAAGAAGATAAGGTCGGGGAAGAGGACGAGGCAGCCATAAGGTGCATCAAGGACAACATCAAGGCGCTTCGGGAGATTCCGATCGTAAGCGGGAATTCAGGGGCTTGAATTGCGGAATTATGAGCCAAACTATGGCGGAGAGGCGGGATTCGAACGCTTGACTGGTTGATCGGCTCTGTAGTCCCGGATTCTTCGTTGCCCGGCGTGCGGGATTTGCCGCCAATGCCGCGTTCGCCGGCGGTCCTCAACCGGCTCAATGTCGATAACGACGCCCGCGACGATCTTTCGTTTTGGCTGAATGGTCCATTTGCCGAGCGCATCGTTTCGAATCCCTCTCCCGGCAACTCGCGTGGCGGCCGGTTCGTGGTAGAAGGCTACGATGAAAACAGGGTAACGACATGGCAACTCTCGATTGGTCCCAATGTCCCGCCGTGGAGAGCATCCCCGGCAAGGTAGGCGGCGCGTGGGTTTTCAAGGACACGCGGTTCCCGATCTCGGTCATTTTTGAAAACCTCGAATATGGTTCGAGTATTGAGGAAATCATGGAGAACTACCGCGTGACCCGCGAACAGATTCAGGCTGTGCTGGAATTTGCGGCCCGCAGTGCCGCCGCTCCCGCTGTTCCGGTTGGCGCGGCGGGTACGGTTGATGCGCATCCTTTTTGACAAGAGCGCCCCATACGGTCTTGTCCGTCACCTTGAAGGCCATTCGGTTTCTACAGCCGAAGAATGCGGATGGGACCGGCTGACAAACGGAGACTTACTGGCAGCGGCGGAAAATGCCGGTTTCGACTTGCTTCTCACGGCTGACAAGAATATGCGCTACCAGCAAAATCTCTCAGCCCGGAAGATCGCGCTCGTCGTTCTCGGTAACTCGCCGTGGCCGGTGGTTCGTTTGTACATCGCCGAAATTGCCGCTGCCGTCAACGGGGCGACGACCGGAAGCTTTTCTGAAGTTGAAATTCCCCTACCTCCCAAGAAGCTGTTCACGCGAAGGACGGCTTGACCTTCCTCATATTGCGGCCCGCGGTCTGCGGGCTGACGCACCATGAGTTTCGGAATTCGCGCACGTCGGATGGTTCCCACCGGTCCATCATCGTGTAGCCACGCTTCTCGGAAAACGCGACGAACCGTTTGAGGACAGTATTTTTTGGGTGGCGAAAGCGAGCGTTTACTGAATCTCGGCAAGGAAGGCTTTGACGGCGCGGTTGACCGTGACGCGGTGGGGTTGCGCCGCTTCCGGCAACGGCTCCCAGATGATGATTTCGCGGTCCCCATGGACCGGTCTTGGTCTCGGCGGGAAAGCGGGCTTCGCATCCGCGCAGGTGGCCGCGATAGAGGTTGAGCGGCACGACTCATTCTGCCTCCGCTTGCCCTGTATTACCCTGCCAACAGATCGATTGACGGTGTCTGATTAAACCAATATGGCGGAGAGGGGGGGATTCGAACCCCCGGTAGAGGTTTAAGCCCCTACGACGGTTTAGCAAACCGCTGCTTTCGACCACTCAGCCACCTCTCCGGGTTTGGCGGTCAGACTAATTCAAAATGGTAGCACGGCTCAGCCCCGCGGCTGCGCTAAAATCGGTTTACGTGCACCCGTAGCTCAGCTGGATAGAGCGTTTGCCTCCGGAGCAAAAGGTCAGAGGTTCGAATCCTCTCGGGTGTACCAGATAACTCCTCTAAAATTAGCTGATTCTCGGCAACATCCACAGTTTCCCCTTCTTCGGCCTTTTCCGAACTGTGCCCAAATTTGTGCCCACCCGTGCCACACGCGCACGTTCCAGCGCTTCTCGCGCGGTGTTCAGGTTCGGATGAACGTAACGGCGGGTCGTCCCGATGTCGCTATGCCCCGCGAGATAAGCCAGCGTGTATGGATCGAGAATCCGCGCCCACCACGTCAAACATGTATGGCGGAAGGTATACGGAACGAATGCAGAAATCTTCGCGATCCCGCAAGCCCTCCCGTGCTGCCGTTTCAAAGTCGACTGCTCAATGCGCCCGCTCGGATCGGCGCCGAAAAAATCCAGGGCGATTCGCCGCGTCTTCGCTCAAGAATTTCGACAGCGCGCTCGGAGAGTGGTATCTCTCGTCTGGCGCTGATTGTCTTACCATGCGGGACATGGATCGTGTCACCCCTGAAGCGCTCCCACCGAAGCCGGTAACACTCCTCGGGACGCAAGCCGCAGTCGAGCAGGATTATCGCCACATCTCGCAGCAGATAGGGGTCTTCGGAAACGGTTCACATCACTCGACCGCCGGATCTTGAATGATGCGCACCGAACCGGTGGGGCCATTGAGCCGCACTTCGTAGTGATTCGAAATCCCGTATAGGGAACTCCGCACCAATTCGTTCGTCCGGCTGAGCAAGCGATTTCGGGACGGCAAACCGGGCGTGGAAATCACCGATTTCGGCCACGCAGACGATCTGCTGAACAACCACCGCCTTCTGGCAGATAAAGCCCGAGATCTGATGGATCGAGGGGTAATTCCTTACAGACGACGGTTGGGGTGGCTGGCTTGGAAAATATCAAACGGCTTTGAAGGACGCCGTCGCTGAGGTCGACAATCCCGCAAGGCAAGTACCGGCGCCAAAGCGGGAGCGAAGCCGTGACCGCTCTCGGGGCCGCTGAAATATACATACAATATGTATACTGGCGACGGTGCCTGAGAAGAAACCTACTCGCCCCGTCGTTCCGAAATTCGCGACCGAAGCGGAGGAAGCCAAATGGTGGTATGAGAATCGCCGGATGGTTGAGGACGAATTTCGGAAGGCGATGAAAGAAGGCTCGATTCGTCGGGGGACTGCGGAACGTCTGGTTCGGGAAGCCCGCGAATCGAGGAACATCACAATCCGCATACCGGTCGTCGATATCGAGCGTGCGCGGGAGTTGGCCGAAAAGAAGGGCATCGGCTACCAAACCTATATGAAGATGCTGCTTCACGAAGCGCTGGATCGAGAGCGGCGGCGGGCCGGATGAGGCGCCGTTCTCAAAGTCCTCTATACGCGAGGTATTCTTTGGTCAAGGCTGCGCCGGCATCAAAGGCGGTCACAGGCCGGATTGCTTCGCCCCGCATCGTCCAGGCAACCAAGAGAATTCTCATCAGCCGCATATGCCGACCGAGGTGTAGCGGTCTTCTCCACCAATGACCTGAAAACTCCAGGTCCATTGGATCGCTGGATGTGCTTCATGCTTCATGAGCGGACCGGATTGAATGATTGCAACTCGAAAGACAGCGGTCGGCTGTCGACGCGGCGCCGGCCGCGCGCTGCGCGGAAGGTTCTTCAGCGAAAGGTGTTCCTGCGCCGTCCACAAATCGCAACCCTCGGGCCAGAAGTAGCCTGAGCCCCGAGTCGCGTTCAGGACGTCTTCGGGGCGCGGGAGGTCCACTTCGCGCGCCCTGAATGCGAAGCCGCGCTAGTGTCCCGTCCCACTTAATTATTTACAATTAGAAGGATTCGTGATCCGATGGGGTATGTTCACCCGCGCGGCTGCATTGGATCTCGATCAAGCGCAGATACGACGCCTGGAATCGCTGGTCCGTGCGGGCGGCACACCGCAAAAGACCGCCCGCAAATGTCA
>JASHSD010000411.1 GCA_030036985.1 Bryobacteraceae bacterium | reverse complement strand
TATCCTGTGTGATTTCCGGATGGTCGTATGAGTCGCGCACCTGAGACATGGCGGCAAGGTTGTAGATTTCGTGCGGATGGCTCGCGCCAATGATGCGAAACAGGCTCGGACCGTCCGTCATGTCGCCGGTGTGCAGCACGAGCCGGTCGCGGATCGATTCGATATTGCCGAAGTTAGGCTGCGAGATGCGGCGCACGACGCCATGTACCTCGTAACCTTTCGAAAGCAGCAGTTCGGCAAGATAGGAACCATCCTGCCCGCTAATGCCCGTTATAAGCGCGCGTTTCATAAGGCTCATCGTACGTAACAGATCAATAAAATGTCAACGATTTCAGATCAAAGCCCCGCTGACACCGCCGCCGCCCGATGCATCGCCGAACGGTCGCAGCCTCTGATACGGTCCGTCGCTGCCCCAGCTCTTGGCCAGAAACTCGGTATCGCGCTCGTATATCTGCAGCCCTGTGCCGGTCGCGGCGAGCTGCCAATACCGTCCCTTGAGCGGCGGCGTCGGGAAGTACTGCTTCACAGGCCCTGTAGTCGCGGGCAGCGTCGCAATCGTCACCGGCGCATTGCCGTCCACGATAGCCGCGACAACCGCGCCCGCCGTTGTGCAGCTGAACGCCAGCCACAATTCGCGCGAATGCAGGTACCCGCGCTGCCCGAGCGCCGTAAACTGATCGATCCAGTAGTTCGCCGGTTCGGGCTCGGGCTGGAATATCCACTCGGAGTCTTCGAATATCTCCCAGGCGACGTCATCGAGCGGGACCAGCCGCATCATGTGCGCCCGGAACGGCGTCGCAAAACTATATGGCACCGTCTGCTCGCCGTTCTGATTAACGGTCATGATCGGCCCGAGCTGGTAGCCGTCGTACTGGACCTGCACCTGCTTGGCGAACCCGAACGTATTGGCATGGATGCGGATGCCCTGCACGAACTTGTTGTGCAGACCGCCAGCACCGCTCCACGCAGTCACTCTGGCCGTTGTGACTTCCGGCAGCATAATGTAGCTCGGCTGCCACTCATAAAGGTACGCGCCGCAGTTGCCGGTCAGGAGCAGCGCCATATTGTAATGAATGAGCGGCTCGTCGTTCTCGTCCGGCGCTTCGGTAAGGTCGAACACGTTGTGCGTACGCTCGGTCTCGACAGTGACGGAGTTCTCTATCCCCTGCACGAGCAGGTTGTCGTAGAGCACATTGACGCAGATCTTGCCTGAATAGTCGAGCATCAGGTCGCCCCATTGCTTTGAGGCGCGCGAGTCGCCTGCATCGGCGCACGGCGTCAGCGCGACCCAATCGACAGGGCCACCGTAGTCGTCGCCGGTGCCCGACGCGACATAGTACAGATTGCCGTCCATACCGGCAGCCATCAGCAGCGGGTTCGGTATGCCTTTCTCAAGGCAGAACTGTGCGATGTTCGGCGCATAGGTGTCCTTGCGCCAGCCGCCCGCGGTCAGCGAGTACACCAGTGTTTCGACGCCACCTGCCGAGTTCCGATACGACGCATAGACGAAACTTTCGCTGTAGGCGATGCGCAGCTGATTGACAACGCTGTAATTCGGCGGCCACAGGACCTGTCCGGCAAGCGAGATCGCGACACCGGGAATGCCGCCCTGCCCCTGCTGGCCCGCATGCGGGAACAACGGATAGAGGTCTTTGGCGGTGAGGTTCTCGGCTGCCGGTCCGAACTGATAACTGTAGATGCCGTCCGGACCGTAGTAGAACACCCAGCGGCGCTGCGCGTCGAACGCCCACGGTCCGGCCATGCCTTCGACACCGGACAGCCTGTAGGCAACGTACGGGTTCGTTGCGCCCGGTGTAGAGTCTACACGGTAAAGACCTGAGTTGGTGAAGACGTAGTTCGCGCCTTCGTTGTAGAAGCCATTCAGCAGCGGCTCGTTCGGCGTCGTGACTTCAATGTAGCCCGAGTCCGATGCGCCGTCCGGGTTATCCGACTCGCTGAAGTAGAGCAGCCCCGGATTCAGCGGGTCGCCGCACGCCAGGATGCGATTGTTCGCCTCATCGAGCCATGCCGCATAGAGTGGCTGTCCTTCGATTGTCGCTTCCGGAATCTGGAACGCCATGACGCCTGAAGGCGGCACCACGTTCTCGGCCAGCTGAAGCGTTGTTGCGTTTGGCGGTGGCTCATAAAGGCTGTAAGTGTTCCCCCCTAAGATGACTTCGGTGCCCCTGAGCCAGCGTGTATTGAACTGGTCGCCCGACTGCCAGACAACCTGCGTGCCGACCACGAGACAAGTACCCGAATGAGGCACGTCGGTGACCGGCCATGGCTGGTACGACACTACATCCAGAGGGTCCGCGATCTGAGCGGCCGCTTCAGTGGTAGTGTCCGTGAAGCTCGGTACCGACGCCTGCTGGGTGCCGACGTAGTGCCAGTCCGGATTTGTGCCGCCGCGGCGCTCCCAGTCGATCAGGTTCACCTGCGGATCGGGCGACGCGGCCGGCGTCAGGGTGAACGCCTGCCGACGCGGTATCTCGCCATTCCTGACTTCCGGGCTCACCGTGCTGGTCGCGCCGGTCAGGCCGTTGCGGTACCGGTATCTCCACTGGATCGGCGGCGCCTGATTGCCGAACGAGTTGAAGTTGCAGTCGGGACCGTAGCCGCCACCGACCCACCAGCCGCCGAACTGCATCGTGACGCTCGGATCGGCGCCGTTGACGAACACGTAGATGCCGAGTTTGGCGATGTTGTTCCATGTCAGCGACGGATTCGTGCCCACGCGAGTCATGTCGTTGATCTTGAACATGATCTCGTTCCATGCCGGACCGGTGCCGAGGTTGAGTTGCGAAGATGCAGGTGCAGAGGTAGATGGCTGCTGCGGCTGCGGGTAATCCGGCTGCGGCACGTTCTCGCCTATGCCTTCCGAGACGCCGGTACCTGCGATCTGGCTCGACAGCGCGTCCAGTTGCGACTGAAGATTGGCCTGCTGCGTCGTCACGCCGCCCTCGCCGGTGATCGACGGCTGGAAGTCGCCTGGACGCACCACGAAGTAGAAGTAATCTTCGTTCGACGTGTCCATGATCGCCGTAATGTGGATCTCGGTGATCCACTCCGGATGGTCGAACGAAAGCGACACGTGCATGTAGTCTTCGTTCTGCAGCGGTCTGGTCTGACCTATCTGAGAGAGGTCGAGCACCGCTGCAAGAGCAGGGTTGGTCGCTACCCAGTCCTGCATCGAGCCGCCGGATACGGAAGGTGTGAAGACGAACTGGATCGAGTTGTACGCGAGCGCATCGCCTGCCGAGTGCGTCAGCGTCGTATAAGCCCGGAAAGACGGTGCACCGGCTATAGACTGACCGGCCGTGATGGTGCCGCCGCCGGTCGAACAGCGGAAGCTGTAGCTGCCGTCCGGACCGGCTGTCACGCTCAGGACGCGCACGTAAGTGGTGCTGTTCAGCAGCAGGACCATGTTGCGCGCCAGACCCGGCAG
>JASHSD010000410.1 GCA_030036985.1 Bryobacteraceae bacterium | reverse complement strand
ATCGACAAGTGGCTTTGGGCCGCGCGTTTTTTCAAGACGCGCTCGCTCGCCGCGCACGCCTGCGAACTCGGCAGGATCGAATGGAACGGGCAGCCGGCGAAAGCCTCGCGCGAGGTCCGTCCCGGCGATGTGGTGCGGCTGAAGAACGAAAGCGGGGAATTTGTGGTCGAAGTCCTGCTGCCGAGCGAGATGCGCGGACCAGCCGCCGTGGCGCAGACGCTTTACCGCGAAACCGAGGCCTCCCGCGAATCCCGGCTGAAGCTGGCGGAAGAGCGCAAGGCAATGGCCCAATTCGAGGTGGCGCCCCAGGGGAAACTGTCGAAACGCGACCGGCGGATCTTCGAGCGAGCCCGCGGCCGCTTCTGAATTCGCCGTGCACGCTTGCATTACCAATGGTGCACCATGAAAGCGGCGCATCGCGGTGGATCTGGCGAGCGAGGGCGTGATTGATGTTCCCGAGGCGCGCCGGTTGTTGAGCGGAATCGATCCGGCCGGTGTTTCCAGAACACGGTTCGAGGCGCATTCTCAGGGCATCCGGCAGCCGCGCCTCTCACGCGGCCGTGGTGGACTCGGCAACTGCGGAAGGTTTGCCTGGTGGGTGTGCGGATTTGGCCTCGACGCGACGAAGAGGCAATGCCGAATCGGCGGCCCAACATTGCACGAGGCCGAAATTGTAATCCCTTGATAGCAACGACGGCTGCATTAACGCCGGGCCGCTGGAGACGATCTGCCAACGCCCCGAGCGGGACCTCGCGGCCATCGGACAGTGGGGCTGATTCAGATCGCGCGCGATACAGTAGAGCCGATGAAAGCTTTACGCATACTTTGCGCGCTGGCGCTGCTGGCCGGCGCTTCGCTCGCCGCAAGCGTAACAACCGTTCTGGGTGACGGGACCGCCGGCTATTCCGATACCCAGGTCAACAATCCCTACGGCATGACGATCGGGCCGGACGGCGCCCTGTATTTCTGCGATCTCGGCAATCAGCGGGTGCGCCGGTTCGATCTGAAGACGAAGCGCGTCACCACCATCGCGGGCAACGGGATGGCCGGCTACTCCGGCGACGGCGGTCCGGCGACTCAGGCGACCCTGCGCGCGCCCCACGAACTCGTTTTCGACCGCAAGGGCAACCTCTACTTCGCCGAACGAGACAACAACGTCGTCCGCAAAGTGGATATGAAAACCGGCATCATTTCGACCGCCGCGGGCACGGGCGTGGCTGGTTACGGCGGCGACGGCGGTCCGGCAACCAAGGCGCAACTGCGGCAGCCGCACTGCGTGATCCGAGATAAAGACGGTACGTTGCTGATCTGCGATCTGGCCAATCACCGGATTCGCCGGCTGCACCTCGATACCGGAGTCATCGAAACCTGGGCGGGCACGGGTGTGGGCGCGGCTACGCCCGATGGCGCGCCGGTCAGTGGGACGCCGCTGAACGGGCCGCGGACCATCGTGATGGCGCCGAACGGCGATCTCTACGTTGCGCTTCGCGAGGGCAACGAGATCCTGCGCATCGACGCGAAAACAAAGACGTACCATCGCGTCGCCGGCGCCGGCAAGACCGGGTATTCGGGCGACGGCGGTCCCGCGCTGAACGCCACTTTCGGCGGCAGCGCGAAGGGCTTCGCAGCGCGGCTGGCCGGTCCGAAGGGGCTCGCTCTTGGCTCCGACGGAACTCTCTACGTCGCGGATACAGACAGCCATGTCGTGCGCAGGATCGATCCGAAAACGGGAATCATTACCACTATTCTCGGAACGGGCATGGTGGGAGACGGTCCGTTTACGAATCCGCTCGAGTGCAGACTTTCGCGGCCCCACGCGGTTCTGTTCGTCAAGGGAAACCTGTACGTCGCCGACAGCGAGGGGCACCGCATTCTGCTCCTGACTCTCGGCCGCTGATCGCGGAGAAACCATGGCTGAATTAAACTCATGGCTGAGCTGAAACCCGGAAACGCCGCGCCCGATTTCGAACTGCCGGATCAGAACGGGAAGATCGTGCGGTTAAGCGATTATCGCGGCAATCGGCCCGTCGTGGTGTATTTTTACCCGAAGGACGACACCAGCGGGTGTACGGTTGAAGCTTGCGGGTTCCGCGACGATTTCGACAAATTCCGAGACCTGGACGCCGAGATCATCGGCATCAGCGGCGATTCGACGGAGTCGCACGGCCGGTTTATCTCCAAATACCAGTTGCCGTTTACGCTGCTCAGCGATAAGGGCGGGCGGGTACGGAAGCTGTACGGCGTCAAAAAGACGCTGGGCATCATTCCGGGGCGTGCGACATTCGTGATCGACAAAGCGGGCGTGGTTCGGCACGTGTTCTCGTCGCAATCGCAGCCCGCTCGGCATGTCGAGGAAGCGCTGGCGGCGCTGAGTGGCGCCGGTCAGCCGCGTTCCCAGACGTAGGCCTGAAAGCGTCGCGCCTCGCGGAATCCCGAGCGCAGATAAAAATCGACGGCAGTCCGGTTTTCGGCGGTCACCGTGAGAGTAACGCGATCGGCGCCGGCCTGGCGCAACGCGGCGATCGATTGCCGAAGCAATTCGTATCCCAGCCCGGCGCCTTGGGCTTCCGGCGTCACGCAAAGCTCGGTAATGTGACCGACGCCGTCCGCCACGAAGCTTGCGAGCACGAGGCCAACCGGAGAAGCCGTAAGCCTGTCGATGGCGACGAAGGATGCGCTGCCGCAAAAGGTGTCGGCGATCTGCAGATGCACGATATTTGCGAGCAGACGGGCGGCTCCGGCCACGGTCTGGTATTGCTCGCTGATGCGGCAGTCGATATGACCGACATGGGCCGCCGCGAGGACCGCGGCCGCGGAGTCGTGAAGGCTTTCGCGCCAGGATTCGATTTGGAATGTCTGCGCCGGTGGGGCCCGGTTTCGCGACGGGGGATCGTCCACGCTTCGGGTCATCAGGAGCCGGAGATAGGAACGGACATAGTAACTGACGGTGGAGCGGACCGGCGACTCCGTTACGGCGATCGGCAGCATCAGTTGGCTTTCTATGCGGCACACTCGCGCGGTCGCGATCAGCGTATTGAGCAGCACCCTGAACAGCAGCTCTTCGATCGCGCCTTTCCGCCAGGCCGAGCGGATGTAGAGATCGACAATCAGTCCTTTGGCGTTCTCAATCCCCAGATACCCGCACCCCGCGACTTCGCCTCGGTCGAGCAAAGCCGCGCCGTTCAGCCTCCCGGCTTCCATCTGCCTGCGCACCAGCGCGGCGAATTTGGAGAAATCCCAATCGAGCAGGCTTCTCCATTCGGCCGTCTCTTCGGCCAGCAACGGGTCAATGGCGCACGGGTCGATCGAGCGGAGATCGACGATCTGAAGCGCACCCGCGGTTTGAACCCCCACAATCTCCCATCGACAGTTAGGGCGCGTTCCTTTAGGCAATTTCGCGATTTCGCCTACCGCTCGCTCTACTTGCCGAGCCTGGAGGTGATGAAAATTGCCACGCCAACGAATAACCCATTCCGAGCCGCGACCGCGAGAGAGCGGTCCCTGCGTGCGCCGGATGCCCACTGATTTTCGACGGGGCGTTCTATTTTATGGCAGGAAGACGCCAAGCCTTTGTGGGATACTACAGAAGCGATCAACGGAGCGGCCGCACCGTGATCAAACACGCATCGGCCATCGGCGCAGAAGGTTGCCGCATGGCCCACGCAGGATCAAGGCTGCAAGCCGCGAGTATCCTTGAACACCCACGCGCCGCCGGCTTCGCCGGTGTATGCTCTCCAACGCGGCATTGTGACCGGTGAGCGCCGCCATTATTCCTCCTGATTCCGGAATATGTCGACAGAAGCCGCAACGGTTGGACCGCGTTAGTTTAACCCAACTTTCGCACTTCCGGACGAATTCAGACGAAATTCGAGGGTTGACGAGCGATAACTCTTGCCGCTTTAACCTAAATCCGGCAAGTTGCGGACCGAGAAATCGACGATTCGTGTGAGCCCGCAACTGATTGAGAGAAATGCGTTTGTCACCCAAAAGGTGGTCTGCGCAGCAGTTGCAATCCGTTGGCGGTAAACGCTGAACCGGGCCGGGGGCCAGCTGAACTGCCGGATTCAGGTTTAATCAAACATTTTCGGAAGTGCGTTTAGTGCAGACCTACCCTCTGTGAAAGCCGCTCGATTCTGGCATTCTGCCGGCACAAGGCATGTTTCTGCGCTGCCACACGCGGCTGAAGGGCGGCAAAGGAGCACCGCTACTACAGCGTGGAAGACGTCCGATGTCGGCTGATTGCTGCGTCACCTCCGCCTCGCCCTGCCTCCTCAGGCGCCCCCGCGCATCAGCCAGGCTGTCGCCTCCTGCTCCGATACGCTGAAAATGTAGTGCAGACCTTTTGAGCGCCCTCACTGAAAACACGGGGCTTAAAGCCGGCATCGGCCTTCAAAGTGCGAAAGTTGGGCTAAGGGTCAGGCCGCTGCCCGCGCCGCTTTCGAATGCACTTTCGAAATATTGCGCAGACGCGGGGTTGTCGCGCCGCATTCACACAGTCGGGCCGCGATCTCTCCAGTCAGGCCGGTGCGCGCGCGGATGATCGGTTCGCCGACCGTTGCCAGTTCCGTCACCAGGAGCTCCTCTTCGTGCAATTGGAGGATTGCCGCTGTTTCCTCGATATGCAGGCCGTCGTGCACTTCGCACTCGCGCGCGAGGATAGTCCCGCCCCATCCGCGGAGCTGCTCGAAGATGGGGACGCCGAAGGCCTTCCAGAGAAGGTCGCGATGGTGGTCGGCGAGAGGCGTGGTCGCGAACGACGTCAGGACGACGATGGCGGTTTTCAGATTGGGAAGGTCGAAGAGGCCGCGCTGCCGGCGGTCGGCCAGCGAAAGGGCGATATCAAGCGGAGCGACCAGGGCGTCGGGGTCGTAGGACTGAAGCCAGTCGAGATCGTCGGCGGTGGATTCCCGCATATCTTTATCGGCGCGGAACTTTCCTTCGACCAAAGCAATGCGCACGGGGCCGGCGAGGGGGAAACGGAACGATTCGGAATCGATGCGAATTTGCTGAGCGGGCGCCGCGGCGGGCGGAAGGGAACTGAGGACGCGCTCGGGTGATTTCTCGGGATAGCGTATTTGTGCCCGATCGAGCGCCATGCGTAAAAGGCCAAGGCGATCGTCGGCAGCGGAATGCGGTCGGCGCCGGAAGCTGAAGAAGCCCATGACTACCGTAGTTGTAGTGGTCCAAGGGGGAAGATTTTCTCAGGGTAATGGAAAGGCAGTACGCGGGGCGGGTAAAAAATCAGCACTCCACCATCACCCGATTGCGGCCAGCCGACTTGGCCCGATACAGGGCCCGATCGGCGGCTTCGATCACTTCTTTGGCATCCATATCAGGCGCCGCTTTGGCCACACCGAAGGTTGCGGTGACGGAGAAGGTCGAGCCGGAGCCCATGCCGAAGGCTAAAGTGCTGAGACGATCGCGAATGCGCTCGGCCACGCGGGCGGCTTCATTGTCGTCGGCGCAGGGCAGAACGAAACAGAATTCGTCGCCGCCCAGACGCCCGGCGACATCGGTGGCGCGCAGTTCGGCGCGCACGACGCCGCCGACTGCTTCCAGCACCTCATCGCCGGCGGCATGGCCGAAGTGGTCGTTGATTTCCTTGAAGCGATCGATATCGAAGAGGCAGATCGCGGTTTCGGAATTGTCGATGCTGCCGCGGCGCAGGATTCCCTGAAGGCGAGTCCACAACTGGTGGCGGTTCGCGAGGCCGGTGAGCGAGTCGTAGTTGGCCTGATAGGCCAGCCGATCCTGCGCGGCTTTGCGGGCGGTAATGTCCTGAGAGATGCCGACGATCTGGTTCACCAGGCCGTCGGGCCCTCTCTCAAAAGGCGTGTCGCGCCCCGAGATCCAGACCCAGTGGCCGGCGTTATGGCGCGCGCGATATTCGATCCGCCGCACTTCGCCATCCTGGGCGTAACGCAGGGCTTCGTGATGCGCTCTCATCAGCGGGAGGTCGTCGGGATGCAGCACCTTGTACAACAGGCCGGGTGTTTCGCGGATGCCCTCCGCCGCGTAGCCGAGAACCGCGAAGCCCTCGCGGTTCTTGTAGATATTCCGCTGCTCGACGAGATCGTAAACGTAAAGCACGCCGGGCGTGGTGGCCGCGATCCGTTCGATGAACCGGCGGTTTTTCCGGAGCTCGAGTTCCACGCGTTTGCGTTCGCTGATGTCGCGGGCGATGGCCTGAAATCCGACGATCTTATCGGCCTCCAGCACCAATTGGACATTCTGCCCGATCCAGCGCTCCACGCCGTGCCCGTCGACGATGGGGAACTCATAGTAGGTGTTCTTCTGCCTGCGCCCGAACTGCCGCAGGTAAAAGCGCGTCGCCTGGCGGCGTTTATCCTGGCGGATGAGCTTCAGGTAAGAACGGCCGAGCACCTCGTTCCGGTCGAAGTGGAGCATGGCAAGCGCGGCCTGATTGCAAAACGTGAACCGCCCTTGTTCGTCCGTGCGGCAGATGGCGTCGCCGGCCAGTTCAACGACCTTTCTGTACTGCTCTTCTTTGGCGATCAGTGCGCGCTCCATTGCGGCGCGCTCTTCGAGATCGGTCAGTATGCGCCTGCAGCCGACGAACGCGAGAACAAGGAAGCCGAGCACGACTGTGGCAAGCAGGATGCGGCCGGATCCGGCGGTTCGGTCCTGGAACGCGCTGCGGTCGCGCAAGATACCGCGCTCTTCGGTTTCCAGAGCGAGAACCGCGGATCGCAGGTTGAAATCGAAACCGGCGCTGTCGAGGCTGGTGAGGGCCGCGGCCAGAGCCTCGGGTCTGGCGGAGCGGGCGGCCTCGGCCAGGGTCTCTCTCTGGCGGTCGACGAGGTCGCGAATAGTCCGCGTGTAACGCCTCTGGGCGGGGCTATCGTGGGCGGGGTTATCGGCGGCCATGCTTTCAATCTGACCGGCGAGATCGCGCGCGCGTTGGAGATTGAGAAGGCAACGTTCGAGATCGTGCCGGTCCGGATTGGCAAGGAAGGTGCGAACCTGGTCTTCGGCATCTTTCGTCTGGAACGAAAGCTCTTCCAGACGCTCGATTACCCCATGGGCGTTAACGATACCGTAAGAGGCATCCTCCCAGGTGAGGTTGCGAATAAACGTGGCTGCGGCGATGACCGCGAAGAACGCGAATCCGGCGAGAAACCAAGTCCTGATCTTTGCGTAGCCCGTCAAACACGATTTTAGGGTTATGGTACTGTGAGTTCAAGTACTCTAATTGGTATGCAGGCCTATACCTTATGTCCCCCGGGCTGAATGCGGTTTTAATTATTTCCTAATGTGCTTCTCCAGCATTCGCCTGCGGACTACAGCCCCATAGACGTTTCCTTCGGCGTCCGCTCCTACACCTTCGGCGCCGCTGTGTTCCGGGCGAGCCGATTCGGAATCCTCTATAAATGCAGTGACGGAGCCGTCTTTGGCGCTGCCGATGCGGATGCCTTTCCTGAAAGCGAAGGTTTCGCCGGCGCCGGTATCGGGTCCGGATTCCGAATCGGTGACATAGATGGTGTCGTCTTTGGCGATATAGATGCCGCTGGGGCGTCCGAACTGCTTCCACTGCGCGAGGAAACGGCCGTCCTGGTCGAAGATCTGGATGCGGTTGTTCATGCGGTCGCCTACGAAGATGCGTCCGCGGGAATCCATGGCGATGGTGTGAGGCTCCCGGAACTCACCGGGTCCCGTACCCCTCTTGCCCCATTGTTTGATGAACTTACCATCTTTGGAAAACTTGACGATGCGGTTGTTGGCGGCGATGTTGGTAGCGGTATCGCGGTGACCGTCGGCGACAAAGATGTCTCCATTGGGCGCTATTACTACGTCCGTCGGTTGATTGAAGGTGTCGGGGCCGTCGCCCGCCACTCCGGCCTTGCCGAGGGTCATCAGCAGCTTTCCATCAGGACTGAATTTGAAAACCTGATGGCCTTTCCCGTTCACCCCGCCGCCGTCGGTGGCCCAAAAGTTCCCCTGCGAATCGATGGTCGAGCCGTGCGGGAAAACGAACATCCCGGCGCCCCAGGATTTCAGCAGCTTCCCGGATTTGTCGAACTTCAGGATGGGATCTTCGGGACGGCCGGCGCAGGAATTTTCGTGACACCGGTAGAGGACGTAGATGTTGCCGTCCGGCCCGGCCTCGACGCCGGTAACCGCCGCCCACGGCAGACTATGCGGCGAAATTGTCGAGGATAGCTGCGCCCAATCGGTTAGCGTTCGATAGGGCTGGGGAAGGTTTTCCATGGCGGCGCGTTCCATGCCTTTGGCGGCGTAGACCGGCGCTGAAGCCGGTCCTTTGAGCAGCGCGATCAGATCGTTGGCAGCCTTCGCATTCGGGGAATGAGCGCCGACCGCGGCCGCGAATTCGACATAGCTTTGCAGGCCGGCGGGAAGCGGCCCGACGATTGCGAGGCCGGGGACGGTCTTGAGTTCGCTGATCAGGGTGAGGACGACCGCAACTTTTCCTTCCGCCACACTTTGCATGGCGGGGCCCGATCCCTCGGTGAGGACGATTCGCGGTTTCAGTTCGGCGGCGATGCCGAGGCGATCGAACATTGCATCCAGGTGAGGACGGCTGGCGCCGTTCCCGGCGTAGGCGATGGACCGGGCGGCGAGGAGCGCCCGCTTCAGTTTGTCGGGCGTGTCGATTGGCGGCTCGGGCGCGCCTCGGCGAACGGCCAAGCCGATTCCGGTGCGGGAGAGAACGACAGGCATGGCGATTTTGTTTTCTTTTGCCAGTTTCTCCATGCCGTCCGTCGTCAAGAGGGTGAGATCGAACGGGGTGCCTGCTTCGATGCGCTTCGCCAGGTCGGATGTGGCGCCGAACTCGATCGAGAGCGGGCGGTGCAGCGAGCGCTCGGCCGCGGGCCGAAGATCGAGAATCACCGCCTTCATGCCGTTGGAGGCGAGGAGGCGCAAGGGGGTGGTCTGCGCGGCCAGGGAGCAGCCCGCGGCGGCCATCAGCACCGCGCCGCGGAAGAAGGTCATAGCCAGAGAGTTTCTATCGCTTGACCGCCAGAGTCAAGCCGTCGCCGAAGGGAAGAAGCATCGCGTCGACGCGGACGTCCTGGCCGATGAACGGATTCATTTGCGATATCGCATAAGAATCGGCGTCGCCCGGCGGAGGATGCATGGCTCTGCCGCTGAACAACATGTTGTCAAGCGCGATCACGCCGCCGGGCCGGAGCAGGGTGAGACACTGCTCGTAATAACCGCGGTAGCCGGTCTTGTCGGCGTCGATGAAGGCGAAATCGAAACTGCCGGATTCGCCCGATGCGATCAGGGCGTCGAGGGTATCTTTGGCCGGGCCGAGGCGCAGATCGACCTTGTCGGCAATGCCCGCTTCGGCCCAGTAACGCCGCGCGATTGACGTATATTCTTCGCTGATGTCGCAGGCGACCAGTTTGCCGTCGGGAGGCAAAGCCATGCCGATGGACGTCGAACTGTAACCGGTGAATACGCCTACTTCAATCGCCCGCCTGGCGCCGGTCATTTTGATCAGCACGCGGAGGAACTGGCCCTGCTCGGGCGGGATCTGAAAATTCACTCTCGGGTGAGAGGCGGTCTCGCGGCGCAGGCGCGCGAGGAGATCCGGTTCGTGAACGCTGGTCTTCAGTACGTAATCGAGGATGGCGGGATCGATCAGTCCTTCGTAGCGAGACATAGTATGCGCGGGCGGTCCGTTTGACGCGATCGCCGGAACACATAGCAGGCGAGAAGGCCAAGCGCGCCGCCGAATAACACCAGTGTAGCCGGTTCCGGGGTAGAGTCAGCCGTACGGTCGTCATTAATCGGATAGTCCGCGTCCAGGGTTTGGTTTAACGCCGTGATTTGCGCGCTCGTCATGCCCAGTCCGTACAGTTCCTGCAGCAGATCCGGATTGTTCTGGATATCCTCTGCCACCCAAAGCCAAGACTCCATTGTCGCGACATTCGACGCAGAGGTCCATTGGTCGGAGGGATCGAAGGTCAGGAACCACCCGAAGAGATCGGCCGGCGGAATGCCGCCCAGACCGTCGTCGATACCGGTTTGTGCAATCGCGGGCTTGACGCAGCAGAGGCCGGCGGCGAGAAGGCACGCGAGAAACGTAATGGTCATGGAATTCTTCATGCGTACGATGGATCGGCGGAGAGGTTGGAAAACTTTAGCCAAGTTCGTCACGAGAAGGGTCCAGAATCGGCTAAATCGTTGGCCACCAGCGCCGCGCGGCTACACAGGGTAGGTCTACACTACCTCGTATTTCGCAGAACCCACCACCGATCCTGCGCAACTGAACCTGGCCAAACAGGCAAAATGTGAAACTACCGATGTCGTGACGAACTTAGGGCGTGTCACCAAATAACCAATCGTTTTGCGAAAAACCGCTTGCTTGCGCGCGGCTCGGAATGGGTTTCTGAGCCATGACCGCAAGGGGAGTGATTGAACGGGTTGTTCTTATTTCCCCATCGCCTTCCACACGTCCGCTTTGTACTGCGGCGCGGCCGGAGCATGCACGTTGATATACCGATCGAAATCGAGATTGAGTCTCACCAGAACCGGATACAGCGCCTTGACGTGATCGTTGGCCGGCTCGCCCGGATTTACCGAGAAATCGCCCTGGAACAGGACCTTCTCTCTGGGAATGTACGCGATGATCAATCCGTTCGAATGAGGCGCGGGATAAACGTGGTACATCTCCACCACGCGGCTGCCATCCGAATAAACCCTCTTCTCCAGAACGGTTTCGATCTTCGCCTTCCTCGGATGCTCGGCGAGCGGATCGGTCAGCAGCGTTCTCGGCGTATTGAGCGCCCTGCTGAGAAACTCCTCGTTGTTCTTCTGCGTGATGATGGTTGCGCCTTCGGCCACCAGCACCGGCAGCCCTCCGGTGTGATCGGAATGAGGATGCGTATTCATCACATAGCGGATCGGCTTGGTGGGAATCAGGTTCTTCGTTTCGGCCACGTAAGCCTCGGCCCGCGCCACGGACTGACCCGCTTCCAGCATCATGATGTAGTCCTTGAACTCCACGATCACCGAATCGTAGCTGCCGGCTCCCGTAGTCAGCCGATAAAGACCGTCGCCCAGCTTCTCGGCAGTAACGTTCATCGGCGGCGGAGCACCCGGCGCGCCGCCACGACCGCCGCGGCCGCGGCCCGGCGGCGCCGGAACCAGCGTCGCCACATCGGGTGGATTGGCCTTCGCCGCTTCCACATCGACTTCGAAGAAGGGCCATCCGCCGCGCGTCTGCACAATCTTCGCGGGCGCCAGCACTCCGCCGAAATCCTTCCAACCCGTGTAGATGGCGAGAATATGCATGTCGCCCATGATGTTTTCACCCAGCCACGTCTCCACGCGCTCCACGATGTCCTTATCGTTGACGTAGCCGTTGATGACATAGCTCTTGCCGGAAGCTGCCTTGACGGAGGGACTCCACGTCAGGACGGTATAGCTTTTGCCCTCCACTTTGCGCCGGCTCACGGTCGCGTTATTGGCGGCGGCGCCTTCGAGGAATCCCCATGGCGTGATGTAAAACTCCAGCGAATTGCCCCACGGCTGCGAAACGTCCGCCTGCTGCGGCGTGACCTGCTGAAAAAACGTGCCGGGTGACACCGTGGTCGAGCCGCCCGCGCCGATGTTGTTCGTCATCCCCGTCGCGCGCGAAGCCGGGCCGGCGAGGTCGATCACGCGCACGTAGTTGTGGATCGGCCGCATCGGATCGTGCGTGCCTTTGCAGATCATGTCGGCGGCGTTGGCTCCGCACTGCTGGAACGCCACATCCTTCGCCTCGCCCGAATAGGTGATGGATCGCAAATCGCCCAATTCTTTCTGCGCATCGGCGATTACGGTTTTTGCGTCCTGCGCCCGCGCGCTCCCGCACGCGAACGCGAGGCAGATTGCGGCTGCTGTCAGTTGGTTCATGAAACTTCTCCTGGTTGCCTGGTCTGAGTATTCTATCGCGTGGCGCAGGCACTCGTGCCTGCCAGGACTCATCTCGGCCCCTGCACTCCGATAATCACACTTGGCTGGCCGGCCCCGAGGAGATCAATCGCGTGCCCGCGCTGCGTGAGTACCCAGCCAACGCTCAAAAAGGACGCTTTCACGCGATCGTCAACACTTGAAACCAGGACAACCTATTGTTTCGTGAAAACCTTGGTGTCGGGAGGGCCCACCGTCGGGAGCGGAGTGCGAAGCCCACGCACGGGCGCGACGCCGACGAGGTTTGGGGAAAACACACCCGCAAGATTCAAGTAATACGTTTTGTCGGTAGGCTCGTAAAGGCATTGCGAAGAAATCGGAACCCCAAAGATCCTTCCCAAATTCGCAATGACCTCGCGAGCAGCCGCGCCGGTCGCGCTCATTGTAACTGTGTCGGTAAGGTGGAAAGGTACATTTAACAGGATCACCTTAGCCCCACTGTGCGCCGAGATGCTTTGAGCGACAAGCTGAAGCGTCTCGACAACGCCGCGCGTCGCCAGAGGGAACTCAACCGGCGAACTCATGACTGGCGTGACGGTACGCATCGCGCCGCTGGCGGTGCGAACCTGCTCGGGTACTACGCTCAACTGATCGTCCACCTGCATAACGCTGTATACG
>JASHSD010000409.1 GCA_030036985.1 Bryobacteraceae bacterium | reverse complement strand
GGGAACCGCGCCGGCTGTTCGACGTGGCGCCGGATCATCTGCCGCAGCTGTTACCATCGCCGGAAGCGCCGGTCTTCGCCGCCCTGGACGACACCGTGCTGAAGAAGACCGGACGCCATATTCCCGGCGTGAAGATGCTGCGCGATCCGATGTCGCCGCCTTTTCACGTGAACCTCTGTTACGGTCTGCGTTTCGTGCAGGTATCGATTCTGGTGAGCCCGCCGGATGCGGCCGGACCGGCGCGGGCTTTACCGGTGCGCTTCGATTTTGCCCCGCCGGCCAACAAGCCCGGGAAGAACGACCCGCGGCAAGCCTGGGACGATTATAAAGAGGAACAGAAGAAACGGACGCTGTCACTGGCCGGCGTGGCGGCAATCCGCAGCCTTCGTCAAAGCCTCGACGAGAGATCGGAAACCCGCCGGCGCCGGTTGATTGTCAGCGGTGACGGCAGTTACACCAATCGCGAGGTTTTGAAGCGTCTGCCCGCGCGAACCACCTGTATCGGGCGCATTCGCAAAGATGCCAAACCGCACTACCCACTGCCGCCATGTGCCGACAAAACACAGGGCCGTCCGCGCCGTTATGGCCCCGTGGCTCCCACCCCGGAGCAGATTCTCAAAGACGAGTCTTTCCCCGTCGTCAGAGTGAAGTGTTTTGCCGCGGGCCGGTTTCGCGAAATTCCGGTGAAAGTGCTGCGCCACGTTTATTGGCGTCAAGCGGGCGTCGATATGCCCGTCCAGGTTGTGGCGATCAAGCCGCTCGGTTACCGATTGCGCCATGGTTCCAAAGTTCTTTACCGGCAGCCCGCGTTTTTGCTCCGCGTCGATCCGGAACCGGATCTGTCAACTCTTCCGCAGGCCTATATCAACCGCCGGGAGATCGAATGCAATCACCGCGATGAGAAGTCGCTGCTCGGCGTGGATCAGGCTCAGGTCCGGAATCCGAACCCGGTACGCCGATTGCCGCAACTCCAGGTTGCCGGTTACAGTCTGCTCCTGCCGGCGTCCATCCTCAGCTCCGGCTTCCAGCGCACCGAAGAGTATCTGCCACTGCCCAAGTGGCGGCGTAAATCCATTCGTCCTTCCCTGCTCGATCTGCTGGTTCTGCTGCGCGATCAGATTTTCGCCACTGCCACCCGCGCTCCCGTTCTCAGTTTCGATGACTTCGCCACCCTCGGCGCACCACGCCCGAAGTCGCACAAATAACCGCTCGCCTCGGAAACCCTATGCACGCTTGCGGCCTGACAGGAAAAATCTCAGAATCCGGAAACTGAAACTGGCCAATCTCCAGAGACACGCGACTGAAAGTCGCGTCTCCATGTCCAGCTCCTAACCGGCGGCGTTGGCCTTGCCTCTCGTCAGCTGGCCCAGGCGATTGTGCAGCGTGCGCACGCTGATTCCCAGGATCTCCGCGGCCTTGGTCTTGTTATTGTTTGTCTGGCGCAGAATGCGGTTGATGTAAGCTTCCTCGATCTCCTCGAGCGAAGCGCCCGGCCGCACCGAAAGCGATTCGCCGCTCTCCGGCTCCGCCGCGACCGGCGCGGCTTCCGCCACCGTCATCATCGGATCCATCGCCATATGCTTCGGCTGAATCATCCCCTCGCCGGCCATGATCGCCGCGCGCTCCAGCACATTGCGCAGCTCACGCACATTGCCCGGCCAGGAGTAAGCCTGCATTCGTTCCAGCGCCGCAGCCTGCAGTCCGGCGACGCGGCAGCCGTGTTTCTTGTTCAGAGTGGCCAGAATCGCCTCTGAAATCGCCGGAATATCTTCCTTGCGTTCGCGCAGCGGAGGCAGATGAATATGGAACACGTTCAGCCGGTAATAGAGGTCCTCCCGCAGGTGCTTTTCGCGAATCGCGTCCTCGGGATTCTGGTTGGTGGCCGCGACCACGCGCACTTCCACCGGCAGGTCGATCTTGCCGCCGAGCCGCCGCACCTTGCGGTCTTCCAGCACGCGCAGCAGTTTCGATTGCGTGCCGATCGGCATTTCGCCGATCTCGTCCAGAAAGACCGTTCCGTTGTTGGCCTGCTCGAAGCAGCCGATGTGGCGCTCCAGAGCGCCGGTGAACGCGCCCTTTTCGTGGCCGAACAGCTCGCTTTCGATGAGCGTTTCGGTGAGCGCGGCGCAATTGATGGGAACGAACGGTCCGGACACCCGCGGACTCAGCCGATGCAGCGCCCGCGCCACCAGCTCCTTGCCCGTGCCGCTCTCGCCCGTGATCAACACCGAAGCCGACGTGGGCGCCACCTGCTGGATCTCCAGAAACACCTGGCGCATGGGGTGCGAACCGCCCACCAGATCCCCCAGAACTCCGTGGAAGCTGAGCTGGCGATTCAGCACTTCGGTCTCTTCCACCAGACGATTCTGGGCGGCCGCGCGTTCGATCAGAGCGCGCAATATCCCGGGTTGAACCGGTTTCTCAAGAAACCAGAACGCCTTCAGATCATGCACCACCGAAATGGCTTTCTCGATGCTTCCGAAACCTGTAAGCACAATCGTCGGAGTGCGGTAGCCGCGGGTCTCCAGATTGCGCAGCAGCTCGAACCCGTCCATGCGGGGCATAATCAGATCGCTGATGATTACGTCAGCCGGAGAATCCGTGTGAAGCTCCATCGCCTCGGCTCCATCCGCCGCGGGAAGAGCGGTGAAACCCAAACTGCCAACCATTTCCACCAGAATTGACCGTTGCCGCGGGTCGTCGTCAACCACCAGAACGCGTGTAGAAGTCGTATTCGGCATCCAGTTTTATTTTAGCCTCCCGTGGCGCTTCGGCTCGACGGCAACAGGCAAATTTTTCCGGGATTGGGTGCGGGCAGTCACGCCGCAAAGTGTAAACCGATTATTTTTAATGCCTTCGCCTTGGTTGGCATTCGGGCTGCACTCAGCGGAGGTGCGCAGCGAGTCTACGGACGAGCCAGCGAGATACCAAGGGAGGCAACAAAATGTTTAATTATCGACTGACAACGGTGCTGTTTGCCGCTGCAATCGGCATGGTAGCCGTGGCGCCGAAGGCCGGCGCCGATGAATGGGACAAGATGACGTACGTAACGACCTCGGGGCCGGTGGAAGTGCCCGGCGCGGGATCGGCGAGCGTCGTCCTGCCTGCGGACAAGTACGTTTTCAAGCTGGTGGACTCCAGTTCGGATCGCAACATCGTGACGATCCAGAACGCCCGCCAGGATCACACTTTCACGACCTTCCACGCGGTGCCCGCCTACCGCGTGCAGCCGACCGGTCACACGGTCTTTACATATTA
>JASHSD010000026.1 GCA_030036985.1 Bryobacteraceae bacterium | reverse complement strand
TTTTCGCCCGCAAACAGGACGGCGCAGAGGGCAAAAGCTAAAAACCACCTCATGCCGGAATTATAGACCCGGCCCACGCAAACGCGCCAACGCCGATGGCGATGCCGATCGCGATTCCGGCGACAACGTCGCTCACATAGTGCAGTCCGAGAATCACGCGCGAGGCGGCCACGCTGAGGGCGCAGAAAATCAGGCCGGCCAGCAGGTCGGGATAGTAAAGCCCGAGCGCGAACGTGATGGCGAAGGCTGTGATCGCATGGCCGGATGGGAAGGAGAAGCGGTCGGGCGGCAGCAGACTCGACCAGCAATGCGTCTCGGTGGCGCAGGGACGCTCGCGTCCGATCAGGCGCTTGAGCACGAAGAAGCTGATCTGAGCCACTCCGAACGAAACGAAGCCGGTTTCGAGCGCTTCCATACGGCGGGCGCCGCCGAACAGCAGAATCACGAGGCCGATGGCGCTCCACAGCCAGCCGTCGCCGCCGCGGGTCGCAAGCAGCATCCATCTGCGGACCCACAGGGGCGCGCGCCAACGGTTGACCCGTAGCATGATCCTGCGGTCGCCGGCGGTAATCAACCGGAACATGGCGCTATTTAACAATTGTACGGTTTGAGGGCGGGCCATGCCAAAATTGGTGGGAATGAAGACACTCGAACTGGTGTTCTTCGATGCCGGCGGAGGGCATCGCAGCGCCGCGAACGCGCTCTGTGAGGTGGTGCGATGTGAGCGGCGGCCGTGGGAGATGCGGATGACGAATCTCCAGGAACTGCTCGACGATATGGACGTCTTCCGCAAGATTACGGACATTCGTCTGCAGGATTTGTACAACCTGATGCTGCGCAGCGGCTGGACCCTGGGCTCGCCGGCGCTGATGAAAGGGATGCATGGGGTGATCCGGCTCTATCACCGAACGCAGGTGAAACTGCTGGCGAAGCACTGGCGGGAGCGGGGATCGGACATGGTGGTGTCGGTGATCCCCAATTTCAATCGCGCGCTTTTTCAGGCCATGCAGCGGACCATCCCCGGCGCGCCGCTGGTGACGATTCTTACCGACATGGCCGATTATCCGCCCCACTTCTGGATCGAGCGTCAACTGCAATACCTCATCTGCGGGACAGAGCGTGCCTACAACCAGGCGATGCGGCTGGGCCATTCGCCCGAGCGGGTGTTTCGCACGTCGGGGATGATTCTGAATCCGAAGTTTTACGAGCCGGTAACGGTCGACCGCGGCCCGGATCGGATTGCGCTGGGTCTCGATCCGGAGCGGCCGACGGCGCTGATCATGTTCGGCGGGGAAGGTTCGGCGGCGATGCTGAGGATCGCGCATTTGCTGGACGCGAGCGGGCTGGATGTGCAGGCGATCGCGATCTGCGGAAAGAACAAGAAGCTGGAAGCGGCGATGCGCGAAAGGCCGTGGCGCATCGGGATGCATGTGGTGGGTTTCACGCGCGAGGTGCCGCGGTTCATGCGGCTGTCGGATTTCTTCATCGGAAAGCCGGGGCCGGGCAGCATCAGCGAGGCCGTCGCGATGGGGCTTCCGGTGATCATTGAGCGGAACCGGTGGACACTGCCCCAGGAACGGTACAACGCGGATTGGGTGGAAGAACAGGGCGTCGGGATATCGCTGCGACGGTTCCGGCTGCAGATTGTGGGGGCCGTCGAGCAGATGCTCGATACGGAACGCCGGTGCGAATTTGTGCGGCGGGTGAATGGGCAGAAAAACCGGGCGGTTTTTGAGATTCCGGGGATTTTGCAGCGGATCCTCGGTTCCGTGTAGGGCAGGATGGTAGGGGCACCCTCTGGGTCCGGCGGATTGGCAATCCAATGCCACGTAGATTTTCGAGCCTTATTGTGGGGCCGGCGCTTCGGCGCTGCAGCCGCCCTTCCGGACGGCTTGGAGTCACGCAAATTCGAGGGTTGGATAGTGGTTTCGGTCGGTATCGGGCCGGGGCAGAAGCCCCGCCGCAGGCCCGAAGGCCTGACCCCACAAAAACTACGTGGCATCGGATTGGCAATCCGCCTGGTCGGGAAGTGGGACGGCGCTGATTTTAGAAGCCAGGCCGGTCTGGGGACAGGCTGCGGGCGTGGGCGCCGCCCAATAACTCAATCTGCGGAAAACTATGCGGGATCAGGCTGAAGCCTGTGCTGCGGCGTTCCGCGGAATTCTGCTACAACCAAGGTCAGATCGTCGGCTTGTTCGGCCCCGGCGGTGAAGTCCAGAAGCGCTTCCTGGATGGCCGCATGCATCTGCGCGCAACTCATGCCTTCCGCCCGCAGGACGGCTTCCCGCAGACGCCTGCGTCCGAAGAATTCGCCGGCATCGTTCTGCGCTTCCGTCACACCGTCGGTGTACAAGATGACGCGGTCGCCCGGAGCAAGATCCCGGTGCTCCACGAGGAACTGCGTGTCGGGCGCGAGGCCCACGGGCATCGAAGTCGCGTCCAGCTTTTCGATCTTCTCTATATTCCCGCCCTTCCGCAGCAGCAACGGCGCGCAATGTCCGGCGTTGGCATAGGTCAGGCGCCCGGAGGAATTGAGCCGCGAGTAAAACATGGTCGCGTACTTGCCGTGTTCCGCGCGGTCGTGCATGAACGTGTTGATTCGGCCCAGCACCTCGGGAATATCGGTGGTGGAAGACGCGCTCAGAAACGCGCCCTGCAGGAAGCTCGCAAGCAGCGCGGAACTGACGCCTTTGCCGGAAACATCCGCAATTACCAGCGACCACATATCATGGCCGATCGAAACCACATCGTAGTAATCGCCGCCCACCTGATGTGACGCTTCGCTCGAAGCGCTGACGACGAACCAGCCATCCCGCGGCAGACGGCGCGGCGTCAGGCTTTGCTGAATGCTTCTGGCGACGTCGAGTTCTTCCTCGATGCGCTGCTTGGCGCGCTCTTCCTCGATCAGGCGCGCGTTTTCAAGAATCGTCGACGCCTCGATGGCCAGCGTCTGCAGCAGTTCGCGATTGCCGCCCGCGAGATCGACGGCCGAGATGCGCGAATCCATGTAGAGCACGCCCGCGTTCGCTTTGGCCACCGGAAGCAGTTGGGTCGAAGCCGCGGCGCTGAGGTTCACGCGCACCAGAGGCACGCAGGCAACGCTGCGCAGTTCGAGATCGGCGATCGTGTTGGCAGGCGAGCGCGGATCGAACGCCGTGGGATCGAACGACATCGAAAAAAGGTCTTTGCGGCTTTCGAGCGCCTGCTGAATCAGACGCCGCGGGACGCGCAAATCCTCGGGCGGAAGATCGCCGCCATTGCCGGAGCGCGCGCTGCGCACCTGCAGTTCGTGGGCTTCGTCGAAAAGCAACAGGAACGCGCGTTCGGCGCCGGTAACGGCCAGCGCGGCGTCAACCACCGTATTCAACACATCGTCGGTCGAGAAGGAACTTTGCAGCGAGCGGCCCACTTCCAGCACGGCGCGCAGCTTTTCAAGATTCGAAGTGCCGATGCGGCCGGTGGTCTCACCTGGAACCGGCTTATGAATCAGCCGCTGCAGCTCGTCGCCGCTGTGCGTGAACAAGACCTGATAGCCGTCCGCCACGCCGAACTCGATGCGTTCGGACCCTTCGAGAGCGTGGGGCTTTTGCAGGCGCGTTCCGTCGATCCAGACGCCGTGTCTGCTGCCCAGGTCTTCGATCACGAAACGGCCGTCGGTGTGGGCGATCTGCGCGTGATTGCGCGATACGCGGCTGTCGCGAAGGACCAGATTGTTGTCGGGCGCGCGGCCCATGCGGAACGGAATCGGCGACAAGGCCACGCGCGTGCGGCGGCCGTTGGGATCGATGACGATGAGAGCCGGACCGGGAGTCGCCGGAGCCTCCGGAGCGGACGGCATCAGCGTGACGCGGCGCCGGCGGCGCGATCCAATTCCTGCGCACGCAGCATCTGGCAATGCGCGCAGTAGCCGCCGACTTCGGTGCGCGCCAGCAGGATCTGAAATCCGAAATGCGTTTCGATTTGTTTGCGCAGGCGCTGCAGCGGTTCGCCGAAAAACTCTTCCACTTTGCCGCAGCCGAGGCAGATCACGTGCGCGTGTTCCTGCTTGCGCCGCGTTTCGTAGTAATGCTGCTCGCCCGCCTGATGCATCAGGTCGAGTTCATCCACCAGGCCGCCTACCTTGAGCAGCTTCAGGGTGCGGTAGACCGTAACACGGTTCAGCTTGGGGTCTTTTTCCTTCGCGAGTTGAAAAAGACGCTCTGCATCCAGATGCTGGCCCGTCTTGTCGATGAGATCGAGCAGAATTTTGCGCTGCCGCGTGAGCCGCACGCCGCCGGGGTCAAGAGCGGTTTTCCGGGTTGCGCCGTTCCTGGCCGGCTTGCTCCTGCTTGGCATGCATTCTCAGTTTACCGTCTGGCGAGGGCCCCGATGTAATCGTTGCCGAATTAGGCACTGCCGGAATTCGATCGCGACGATGCTGCTGGCGGGCGCGTTTGCACCGCCGATTCCGGCCGCGGAGCCCGAGTGGAATCCCGCGGATGTCAAGGAATGCGACCGGGCCTGTCTGAAAACACTGGCCGGATGGATGTCTGCGAAGGCATGCGTTGGCGCGCTCGAAAGTGGAGCCGACGACGTTCACGCGAGGCTAAGCCGCCACGTACCAAGCCGCGACGACGCCAAGCCGCGACCGCGCCAATCGGTGACGTGCCGACCCGCGACCGTTCTGAGCCGCGCGCGTAAGCAAGCGGTGCGCCGGTTGACTCTGACGCGCGGGAACGAGATACTCCATCGTCCTGACTCCTGGCGAACGCTCCTGAGGAACACGCGCAAAGCGGGTCGCGTCCGCGCCGCACGAATATCGCTGTCGCGGGGCGGGAGATACCCCTCTGAAACACAGCGGCCGGTACCGGTACAGCGGAAAATGTATTGATTCCTGCCAGGCCCGGCCCCTATGATGTGAGAATAATGAGAGGTTTCCTACAAAGCAATCTTCGCTTCCTCGGCTATCTGGCCGTCGCCGCATTGCTGGCGCCTTCGGCGGGGGCGATCACGATAACACCCGGTGATTCGACCGCAACGATCAACACCAGCGACCCGACGTTCCTCGGGGCAGACCAGTCATCCGCAGCCAACCTGAGCGGCGTGGTTGAGATCTTTATCGCCGGCATCGGAGGCTGCAGCGGAGCCCTGCTTGCCGACGGCAGTTCGATCCTCACGGCCGGCCATTGCGTCGATAGCGGCACTCCTGTCTCGGCGTCCGCCATCACGATTTATTTCCCGGGAGATGCAACTCCTTACACGGCTCTTTCGGTCGCTGTAGATCCGGGCTTCAACGGGAGCAACTCGACCGACGGCGAGGATTTGGCTGTGATTCAACTGACCCAACCGGCGCCGAGCACAGCTATCGGGTACCAACTTGATTTGGCATCCGCGACGCTCGGGTCCCCCGATGTGCTCGATGGTTACGGACTTTCCGGAACGGGGGTGACCGGCGACACGGGCGGTTTCGGGACGCTGCAGGCGGGTGAGAACGAGTTTGACACAACCGGAACTACCCTTGGTCTTTCATCCAATCTGCTGGTCGGGCAGTTTTACGACAGCACCGATACGTTCACAAACGCTCTGAATTGCCCATCAATATACTGCAAGTACAGCCCATTCAGCGCGGTCGATGAAGTCGATATCTCCCCTGGCGATTCGGGAGGCCCCGCATTCCAGGATGTGAACGGAACGTTCCAGATCGTCGGCGTAAACGATTTGAGCCTTTGCCTGGGCAGCGGCGGTTGCACTATACCCCCGTCCGAATATTCGTCGACGCTCAACTCCTCGTTCGGGCAGCTGTTCGCCGACACCAGCGTGTTGGGCACCGATGATGAGAACCTGGACTTTATCGAAGACCAGATCGCGCCCGAGCCCGGCACCCTCTGCCTGATGGCCGGAGCCCTGCTTGCGGCCCTGCTGCTTCGGAGACGCGCGGCCTGAAGGGCCGCGTTTCCCCGGGGTGAAAAATGAGATCCGGCTGAGCGATGCGATCCGTACTGAGCAACGGGATCTTACTGAGCAATCGGGTTCTTACTGAGCAATCGGGTTCTTACTGAGCAATCGGATTCTTACTGAGCCGCGACCGTGAGAAGCCGTGAAAAATCAGCCCCACTCGCGTTTCCTCTAAAAAAACATTTCGTTTCGGAAATGTTTGAACGGATAATCGGAAGATGGGGCTGGACAATCAGGTAGTGCTGCTGGAGATGCCGGAGCAGGCGG
>JASHSD010000408.1 GCA_030036985.1 Bryobacteraceae bacterium | reverse complement strand
AGCGGACCTTGCGCCTGGAGAATCTTTTCGAGTCCGTCCGACGCGGGGAGTTGCTTCGCCTTCACCATCGCGCTCACGTCGGTAACGCCCATCTGGTAGTCCTGCCGCGCTTCCTGCTCCTTGATGAACGCGGGGATGATCGCGGGAACGTCGTACTGCGCCGGCTGAACGAGCGTCTTGAAGACCTGTTCGAGGTTAGCCAGTCCGCCGAGCTGGAACGGGATCGTTTGACCGGCCAGCCGCGGGTTGATCTGCGCGGCCGCGTCTTCCGTCATGCGGTCTGAATCGTAGCCGAACGGCGGATTGAGCCGAGCGTGGTTCGCGTCCACGATGTCGCGCATGAGCGAGATGTTCGACTGCTCAAGGTCCGCACCTTCGCGCGCCATCCCGTACCCCAGCCAGTTCCACGGCCAGTCGTCCACGCGCATCTGGATCAGCGGAACTCGGCCGTGGTGATCGGGATTCGGTCCGTCTTCGAGAATGCACGTCTTTGTGACGACCTGAACGCGCCGGTTCGGGAACATCAGCGAGTCGTTATGCGTGGCTTCGCGGAAGGACTGAATAGCGTTGCCCTGCCCGTCGTACGTGGTCATCGGAATGCGGTCGCCGAGAGACGGGACCAAGTACGACCAACTCGCGCCCGCCGGACCGACCTGAATTGAGCGCCCGGAAGTGTTAACCGATCCGTCACGGATGTACCACGTCCAGACGTCGACCACGGGGAACGGCTTCGATTCGTCCTGATCGAAGGCCCCAAACCCGTACCGATTGAGAACAGCGCTGGCGTACCGGGCAACCTGTGAAACGGCTTTTTTGAAGCCGGACGGCATATCGCGATCGGCGACAATCTCATTCGCGCGTTCCGGCCAGGTGCGACGGGCAAGGTCGAGTGGAGTTTCACGCCGGATACCTACGGCGTAGCACTCCTGAATGTCGTGATTTCTCGGAGGCTGAATAACTACAACATCTTTTGGTCCGAACACGTCGAGCACAATGTCTCCGTGACCAACTCCGTGTTTGTCTTTTTTCCACCTTGGGCTCAGGTATCCGGTCCCACATACACAGGCCCATTGCAGGCATTGCTTCCACCACATATCCGCTCCGTTTTCTTCCCACCAGCCCATGAATAGTCGGTCGAGAATCTGAATACGGTTCGTGAGTTCGCGGTTAAAGGTCTTGTAGCGCGAGACGACGCGCATGTTGCCTAGCGATTCGACGATTTCGCGAATCTGGCGCTTCGTGCGATTGGTTGAGACGTTGGAGAGTTCGCCGGTCGGAGTGGTGAAGTAGTCACCATTCACGATATTCATACCAAGCTCAACGTCTCTCCACGCGCGCTGGGACTCGTTATATGCCTGGCCTTGGTTCGTGACGTAGGCGACCCACGTCAGGATGTCCGACTCAGCCGTACGGGCCGAGGTTTTCATGTTGACGTACGGGGGAATTACCCACGGCTCAGGAGGATTCGCCATTGTGCTCAGTCTAACGGACCTGCTGCCCCTTGTCTTTTAAGAAATAGTGGATGAAACGCCCAACGCTACCCGCTTGTCTCAGCCCATGCACCTCGGACGGATCGGTGTCCGGGTACTTGTATACCGCCTCTCGCCCGTCCTTCTCGAAGCGGATATACAGGTCCGACAATTCGGCGTCGTAGGCGTACCCCGTAGCTCCGGTGGAGCTGCGCAGCGGCTCCCAGTCGAGGTCTTCGAGGGTCATGGGAGAACGACCACCTGATGCCCTACAAGCTGGCATCGCCCCATGTATGCGGCCTCAACAATCGATTCACCGAGTTTTAGACTCCCGTGGTTCCGCATTGAGGACTGAATCCAGTTACTCAGAGCTGGAATCTCAGACTCCGTGATCGGCACAGGCTCACCTTCTGGAGCCGCCTGGGCATACTCCATAATCTCGTTGAAGTGCCTCATCCTCTCCGTCCTTTCCCCCATCCGTGCCGCTCAGGATCGCGGTGGTCCATGCGGTTGCTGAAGTCGAACGAGACGACCGGGATGTCGAACTGCACGACCTGACGCGGGCGGTACGTCGGATTATGCCGGTTACGCTGCGTGCGCTCGTACTGCTCCTCGGCCTTCTTCATGTCGAATCCGATGCCCTGCGCGCGGGCGACGGCCTCGAACTGCTGCATGACCGTGTTCTTATCGACGCGCCCTTCGCGGTCACGAATGATCATCTCGGCGTTTTCGCCGCTGAGACCGCGCGCGCGAAGCTGCTCGAAGAGTTGTCGCCGGTTCAGGTTCTGGCGCCGCGTGAACTCGTTGTGCCGCATCCCGTCATGGACGTCCTGCATTTCCTGCTCGCGGGCGTTCACCTTGTTCACGAAACGGTCGATCTGCGGGAGTCCGCCAGCGCAGTCGAGCCAGATGGCCTTTGCGTTCGGGCAGTCGGGCGGTGGGGGATCATCGTTGCGACCAGGCCAGTAGTACTTGTGATTCGGATCGGTGTACGTGCCGTCAGGCCGCTCGTAGACCAGAATGGGCTCGAAGCGCTTGGCGTTCAGGGCGACACTCTCGCCGGGGAACGTTGTGCGGCGAATGGCTGGTCCCGCACAGACGCACTGCTTTGCCCAAGGAAGATCACGCGGATTCTGGCGGTACTCCTCGTGTTCCTCACCGCATTCGAGACAGCGGTAAGTCGCGCTTTTCTGAAAGGTTGCCTGGTGGGTATCCCACGTCATCGCCCAATCGGGGGAATTATCCAGCGCTTCGCGAAACAACTTACGGTGCTCCTCAGAAGTCTCGACGACAACGAACTTTCCCTCGTTTGTCGTGAATATTTCAGGGGTGGCGCAGACTTGAAGTTCAGTCAGTAGGGTGGGAGTGATGGTCGCAGTGCTCATGTTGTAATTTTTGTTCCATAACGTTCGCGTTTGCAATTGCCGCGGCAGCGCAGGTCTCTTCGTCGAACCCCTTTCGGGAAAACTCGGGGTTCGTTACGTAGTAAAGAAACAGCGCACGGGCCAACTCGTCACGGTTCTTCATTCCTCTGACTCTACCCTTTCCTCCATCCACGTCAGAGCCGCTGCCGCTACGTGCCGCCAATGCTTAACGTCGTCCGGGCGCAGATCATGCCACGTGGTTGTGAGTTGCCGCGATCTCGCCCACGCGCGGTAAAGTTCGATCGCCAGAGCCATGTGAGGATCGTCACTCACATCACCCTCCGCTGGTTCAGTTTTTGCAGGAGCGCGTCCTTGCCCGCCATCAGCGTCGCGCCGGGATCGACAAACACCGGGTCATCGTCATCGCGCGGGTTCTGATCTTCCGGCCCTTGGCCGCGCATGATTTCGAGCTGGTAGAGCGAAACTATGATGAAGCTCAGGGCCATCAGACGGTCGTCGTGGCCGCCGTGCTCGGCCTTCATTGCCTGCGTGTACTCGTCCGCTTCGAGGCACTCCATCTCGTAAACCGTGTACGGAGACCGGATGTCGATTCGCTCGTCCTGAAGAAACGAAAGCAACCAGTCCATGCACTGCTTTCGGAACCAGTTGTTCGTGAATACGCCGATCTTGTGCGCCTTTCCGGGCTGAATCGTCTTCGAGTCGATGCGCACCCACGGGTGAAAGTCGTAATACCCGCGTTTCCCCAGTTCGTGCTGAACGGTGTCACCGTTGCCTCGGCACTCAATCGCGGCGCGCGGCTGACGGAGCGTTCCGCCGTTCGGCGTCGCGAATAGCGCGGCGAGCGCGGCTGCAATCGGCCAGAGGTAATGCGAGTTGATGTACGGGTTCGCATACTGCGCCACCTCCGCCGGCCGCTCGAACGGATTCCCCTTGCGGATCATCTCGACGACAGATCGGTCCTTGCCCACGCCATCGCCAGTATCGACGCCGAAGCCGTAGCGCGACCGCCCGTTCGGCATTTCGTAGAGGAAGATGCGCCCCAGACCTTCTTCGTCGTCGTCACCGTATCCGTTCCACTTCAGGGGCTCAAGCGTGAAGTCCATCGGCAGACCGTTTCCCCACGGCCAGCGGATGTCGATCTTTGGCAGGTTTGGGTCAATCTGATCCGCGCGCGGCTGGAACCGCTTCGGGAAGATGTCTTCCTTGGCCACCAGACCGAACACCCCGACGGGATCTTCTGCGCGGGCCTTCTGGCGCCGGTCGGTGATGACCTCGACATCGAACACGCTGATGTTGGTGCTCTGGAACGCCTCATCATCTGAACTGCAGTATTCGGCTAGGAACTTGTTCAGGATGCCCTTCTCGCGGTACTCGTCGCGCTTCACCTCATACCAGAACATCTGCTCCTTGGTCATGTGCCAGTCGGAGCCGAGATACTTCTTCAGGAGTTCGTTCGAACGGACGTACGCTTCGGCGGCGCGGGCGTGGTGG
>JASHSD010000025.1 GCA_030036985.1 Bryobacteraceae bacterium | reverse complement strand
ACAGGTAACGTGAAACACTTCCGCCCCATCGGCGGCCTCTCACGCGTGGCTTTTCGCCCCTAACCCAATCGGATCATTTGAATCGCTTCTTATACGCGAAATTCAATCCCACATACCCATTCTCTTCGCGCGTCAGAATCGCCGCCCATTTTCGGTTGAAGTCCCACTCGACCTGGAACAGCTGCGTGCTGGTGCTGGAAACGTCCGAGATGTACGTGAACAGCAGATCCGGCGTCACCTGCTGCTCGATCGTCAGCCGCGCTTCCGGGCTGCCGGTGATGCCGATCAGCTGCGGGTCGATCTTGATCCGGCTCACGCCGAAGAAGCGCTGCAGATTGCCCGAGACCGGATTCTGAATCGCCTGGCTGATCAGCCCCGCCGCCCCCAGTTGCTGCAGGTTCTGCGACTGCCCCGTGTTCTGCGCAAACAGCGTCGGATCGGTGGGCGAGCGGCCCGTCGCCAGCAGCGCGATGATATCGGCCCACTGCAGCGGCGGGTCCGAACGGTAACTCAGGTTGAGTTTGTTGATCGGCCCACTGAGCGTCAGCGTCACCGTAACGCCGCGCGCTCGCGTCTGCAGATCGACGCTCAGAATCGGGTCGATCCGCGCCGGATTCAAAAACGTGACCGAGCCCTGGTTGATGGTGTACTTGTTTCCGAAGAAAACCAGTTCGCCCTGAGTGATGTCGATGCGGCCCAATACCGCGGGATTCGTTACTGTGCCGCGCAGGCGCAGATTCGCGTCGGCGTCGAGACTTTGCGCAATGCTGGTCTCGAAGGCGACATCCGGAGCCGTCTCGATCTGCACGTCGAGGTTCATATTGGCCAGCAGGCTCTTGCTGGCCTCGGGCGTCTGCAGAGGCTGGGTCGTGCTGGCGAGAATCGCCGACATGTCCGATTTGGGATTGATGGCGATGCGATGGATCACCACAGTCCCCGAAGCTTCGCTGCGCTGCGACGTGCCCGCCAGCGTCACGTCCGAATCCGAGACCGTGCTCACGCCTTCGGGATAGCGGATGCGCACGGCCTTCGTCTTCGCTTCGAGGCGAAACGCGAACTGTCCGCCGGTGAGCGTGGCGAATCCCGAAAGGTCCACCGTTCCGCTGCCCGATTCGGCGCGGAAGGATTGGATATTCGCGCGCGATCCGTTGAAGGCGATGACCGCATTGGTATTCGTCAATCCGTTGGCGAAACCGGCGTAGTGGAAGTCGGCGTTTTGCATCTCGGCGCGGCCGGAGAAATCGGGGTTGGTGAAACTGCCGCGCAGGGCGGCGTCGATCAGCAGCTCTCCCTTCGAGGTCAGGTCCGGGTTCAGTGTTTGCGCCAGCCCGAGGTTCATGTTGCCTTGGACGTGCAGATTCAACGGGGCCGCATCTTTGAGATTCGCCGTGCCGGTGACATCGAGATCCGTGCTCGGCGCCTGAAAATGCGCGCTCTCGACGCGGATGGTCGAATTCGCCAAGGCGATCCGGATCGGCTGCGTGTTCTTCAATTCGAGGTTCGGAATGTTTCGCGCCTCGCCCGTGATGGACAAAGGATGCAGCTCGAGTTGCGGGATCTCGACGGTCGCTGCGATCCGATCCGGAGTCTTCAGTGGACCGCGAAACGTGATCTCGCCTGCCGCCGAGCCGTCGAAATTCGATTGAGGCCTTTCGGGCAGCATGGCCGCCACCACCGCGCTCAGATCCACATTGGTGAAGGTCAGTGCCGCATCGACCGGATAATCGCCGGCCAGCCGCACCGTGCCTTCGCCACGAATCACGGCCTGGGCCGCGTCCGAATTCAGACGGGCGGTCACGACGCCGTTTTTCGTTTGCGCGATAAAACGCAGATTGCCGAAATTCCGCGAGCCCTGGCCGAGCGCCGTTGCATTCACGTCCGCGTTGAGAGTGAGGACGTTCGCGCCGGCGCGGGTGATCTCGACAGTTCCATCCGCCTTGACTTGGGCGTTGCCCTTGATGTCGGGCTCGCGCCGGCGCACGAAGGCAATCTGGTTCAGCGCCATCGTATTGCTCGAAAGGTTGAACGTCAGTCTGCCCGCGGGTTCGAAACGAGCAGTGATGTTGACCCGTTTGCGTCCGGCATCGATCGCGGCGGTCAGCAGTTGCGCGCCGCTGTTCAGGTACTGGGCGCGGCCGGTGACGGTATCGAACGGCTCTCCGTAAATCTCGCCCCGCGATAAGCGGAGATCCGCCGTCGCTTTCGGATCGCCGAGCGTTCCGGTCACTTGGCCCGTTGCATTCAGCGTCCCGGTGACGGGCAGGTTGTTGCGGCCGGCAATGGCGAGCAGGTTGGGAACGTCGGCGTTAGCGATCTGAAAAGTCGCGTTCACGGTCGAGGTATCGACCGGCTTCCAATTGCGCAGGCCGATGGATCCGGAGACACGCGCCCGCAGGTTCTCCCACACGACTGCGGCGTTCGTAACGGTCGCGGCCGTTTCCATCGCGGTGAAATCGCCCGCTATCGAATCGATGCGCCGGCCCTGATAAACGACATTCTGAAACGCGGCGTGTCCGGCGATGCGGGGATTTTGGAGCGGGCCGGTCACCGATCCGTCGAACGTCGCCGATCCGTTTTCCAGTTTCACCGGCAGATTTACGCGCCCGAGTACCGGCTGCAATTCGCGCAGATCCTGGGAGCGAAGTTTCACCTGCATCTGTTTGCTCCAAACGCCGGTGAAATCAACGCGCGTCTTCGGCAGTTCCAGCCAGGATGCGCCCAGTTCGATGTTGTCGGCGGGGCCGTTATATTTTGCGTCGATCGCTCCATGCAGAGGTTCGCCGCCGGGCGCCGGTGAAACGGTGAATGTGGCGCCCGCGACGAGGCGATGGAAATCCGTCTCACTCAGCTTCCCCATAGCGTCGAACGGACCGGAAAGCGTGGCGTCGTACGGGAGCGCCGCGGCGCCTCCGAGTCGCGCCAGCGCATTCGCGTCAAGGCCGCGAAGCTGACCGGTGAGATGGAAATCTTCCAGGTTGCGAACCTGCCCATCGGCGACGAGTTCGCCTAAGGGCGCATTCACGCGCAGTCCGCTGACGAGCACGCTGCCGGGCGTTGCGTTCAGGTCGGCTGTGACGCGCACGTTGCGGATTTTCCCATAGCCGACGCCGGCCCCCCGTACCGCCGCGGACACGGAGTAATCGCGGGTCGATACGAATCGAATCTCACCGGCGGCCTGCACCGTTCCGGTGTGCTCAAAATTCACCAGCTTGAAAATGCGATCGGCGTCCGCGAGGGAAATCGCCGCCGTGTACTTCGCCGTGACAACCGGCCCGATGAAACCGTTCACGAATCCATCCTTGACATCGAATTCCGACCCGCCTGTCTTCAACCGGGCGTCGGCAATGGTGAGCCGATTCTTCTCCATCGACACCTTGGCGTTCACTTCGGCAGTGATCCGGCCGAGTCCGTTCCACGCGAGATCGAGCGGCGCGGCGGATACCTCGCCGTCATATCGCGGGCCCGCGGGGTTGAAACTGACACGCGCGCTGAGATTCTCGCCGCGCGCATTCCACGGGCTCAGGCTTCGATTGCCCTCGCGCTCCGCGAGAATCAAGCCGTTGGCGAGATCAAACCTGCCGATTCGCAGATCCAGAACGGTCTCGGGGATCGATTTTCCGAGCGGCGTTTTGGTAAGGGGAATATTGGTCCGGCCATCGGGCTGAATGATCAGATGCACCCGGGGAGTGTCCGCATCGAGACGCGCGACATCGAACTCGCGCTTCATCAGAGAGACGACCCTGAACCCGACCGTCACCCTCCTGACGGCAAGCAGCGGCGCAACTCCCGACGGCTCCGAACCGTGGATCGTCATGTTATCCACTTCCGCCGTCAGCGTGCTCCAGTCCAGTTTGAACGCGCCGATTTCGACACGCCCGCCGGTTGCCGTCTGCGCTTCAGCA